>CAZQYB010000046.1:0-16891 GCA_964597535.1 uncultured Pirellulales bacterium
GTGTTGGTGTCACTGTGCACATGTGGAGTATTGGTTGCGACAGGATGTAAGAGGCATAAGGAAGTAAGTGCACTCGAAAGGCTTCTCTACGAAGACGGCGCGGAGGTAAAGCAGGCGAGGGATGAACTGGTTGCAGCGAGGAAAGTGTTGGTCGGCGAGTTGGTGGCTATCATCAAAGAGAAGGACAATCGCCTGAGAAAGCGAGCATCGGTGGAGGCAGCAATGTTTGTCCTTGGGGAGATGCGGGCAGTGGAGGCGGTAGAAGTGCTTGTAGATCACATAGGGTTCCCGTATGTAGATGAGGGTGGTGGATACGCTCCACTGGAAGTTGAAGGTGGTATGTGGCACAAGGGGCTGAAGGGTATTGGGAGAATATATGCCGCGGCACAGGCTCTGATAAAGGTCGGCGAACCCTGCCTAGAAAGCATTATGAACAAGTTGTCGGTCACGGAGGACATGAATGAGCGGTTGGCTTGCTTCGGAGTACTGGTTGATTTGAAAGGGGAGGCTACAGGTCAGTCAATGCTCAAAGATGCGATCGAGGGGGAGACGGAGTCAAAGAAAAGGGAGGGGCTGCAGCGTAGTCTGGAGTTTTGGCTGAAGATACCGCAAGAGATGAAAGGAGGCTGATGTGGCTTCATGTGGTAAGTTGGGCGTGATATTATTATGTGCAGGCGTGCTGTTGGTAAGCAGCGAGTGACGACATCGAGGTGGAAATTACTCAAGGGGCAACGGCGTTTGCAGATGGAGACAAGTTCGAGTTTAGTGTATTTAAGAGCACCGCAGAGTCTACAGGATATAAGAAGAACGAGACAGCGACAGGTTCGTTTGATGTGATGGACGGACCGTAATTCGCAGAGAACGTAGGTAATGTTCTATACAAAGCGATTTATTATCAGGAGACAATATCATGAGGCGTTTTGAGAGGATAGTAGGGCTTGTGTTGGTTCTGGCAGGGCTGATGCTGATGGGTGCAAATTGTCACAAAGCGAAAGAACCCCAACAAGGACTTGATTTGACTGATGCGGTGTCCTGGGAGCCGGCAGTAACAAGGGAGATAGCCGATCTTGATAAACTAGCGGAAGCTTTCATTTCGGTGGCGAAGGATGAAGAACGTTCTGATGAGGACAGAAGGAAGGCCATCCTCTTGGTGGGAGAAATCGGCAATTCAAAATGCCTCGAGTTTTTGGCTGCGAACATCGGCATATTCTTGCGCTTGAGCACGGTGAAGGGAGATGCCGATTATCTACTGCAAAGACCGTGCACCTATGCTTTGATGAAAATTAGAGGAGTCGACAGGAATTGGAACGCCGTGCCGGTGGTTCTTCGTGCACTTGCGAAGCCAAGAGAACGGACGAAAGGTGAGTTGCGTGATTTTGCTATTGCGCTGAAAAGTATTTGTGGGAAGAAGATCGGGCGTTTTCTTGTCACAGATAAGCTCTCCAGAGCGAGTAATGAGACGGTAAAAGAGAACCTGAAGACCGTCCAGAAATACCTCTAAATGGACGTTTTCTCCTACGGACAATGGTCCACAGTAATAAGCGCCGACGTGAATTTGATGAAGATCAAGACACAGGCCCAAAACGTACGCAATGGACGCTGACGATTGGCACGGAAGTGCAGGTTGAGATTACCCAAGGTGCGACTGTGTTTGCGAATGACGGTCACGAACCGCCGACAAATGATACGCTTAACCACAAACTTACGTATGTTTACATTATCGAGTATGATTCCGATGGTAGTGTAAATGAGAGTTCTGAGACCAATGATTGGATAAGCGTTGGTGGGGCTGCTTCATTTGCGCTCGAGAATCTCGTCAGAGTGATGGGTGTTTCTTCTTGGGGTGGATATAACCCCTACGTTACAGAAACCAAAGTCAGAGGTGTTGATAACGCAAACTGAGAACAAAAAAGGAGAGAATTATGAAAACGAAGAAGTGGGCATTATTTGGGATAGGGTGCTTGTTTCTTGGAACTTGCTGGTTACAAGTTATGGCCGACGAAGGTGCTGAACACAAGGGACCAAAATGGAATATAGGGGACAGATGGAAGATTGGGATTACCCTTTATTCAACAAGCGCTTGGGTGCTTTCCTCTTCAGATCCTCAAGTTGAAGTCGATAAGAACAAGCCATTCATTTTAGGACGTTATATAATGGAGGTGCAGGTTGTTGGTTTGGAATTGGTTGGTGGCACAATCTGTTGGGAATTAGAGTTTACGCCAGGACCTAAAGCTCCGAAGTGGATTCGGGAACAACGTCTGCGCATTTATGTCTCACCAATAGACTGGTCTATCAGAAAAATAAGACGTGTAGCAGGAGAAGAAATGGGAGATATATATATGCCACAAGTGAAAGAGATGAGACTTGTACAGGGAATATCTGGCTTCCCTCTTGAGATTCTTGGATGGTGCAAGAAACCCAGGGATTCAGAAGGCGTAACTGAGTGGAAGGAATCCGGGTTGACTGTAAGTAGAATTGAAAAGTCTCTGAAGGGCGCAAAAAGCGTCAAATTGATTGTGAAGCAGGATTCGAAAGAAATGTCCAGAGTTAAACTAACATGGCCAGCAGAGGCAAAATGGTGGAGCGAGTATACAAAACATACGGAAGGTCATATAAAATTACACGCATTGACTTTTGGTGAACAGGTATCGAAACAGTTTGAGACACTTTATAGCCAGTGGCGGGAAGCAAAGAAACAAAAAAAAGCAATAGAAACAAAGCAGAAGTATTTACAGATGATAGGTCTTGGAATTGCCGCGGTGCCCTATATGATGGAGAAAGTAAAGGCAGGAGACGTAGCCCTAATACCAGCTGTATCGGACATAACGGGCGAGATAAAGGAAAATGCGACAAGATCTATATGTCTGGGATGGTGGAGGATAAACAAGAAAAGATGGCTCCTGCCGTTTGGAAAGGGCAAGTAGCGGCAGCAAATAGCGTTTCAAAATCTACGGCGGTCTTTCGGATGCGGGGGAGTTCTGTGGTGAGTGTTTAAGGGAATTCAGAGAAGAGGCGACGTCGCCAGGCTGGTAGATTAGATTATTTGAACGAGAGTGGTGAATAGATAATAAAGTTTTTTCTATGGGAGAATTGAATGTTTTTGACAAATTGCAAATATATAGCCATGTGTTTTTTCGTTGCAAGCACTCTTTCTGCAGGGGTAATGGCTCAAGAGCAACAGGTGGGTGATTTTGGGCAATTGACGCTGGAGATTGTTACAGCGAAACGGGAACTTCTCCCAATGGAACCCGTTCCAATTACTATTACCCTGTCCAATGAGACCAACAAAGCAATCAGAGGACACTTTATCATCAATCCAGGTGCCGGTTACCTCGAGATATGTGTTGCGAAAGCGGAAGAAGTCTTTGAGACATTTCGGTCAGCAAACTGGCTGATCCGTGCATCTGAGGGGGCGCGAACTTCTGTTCTCGAGCCTGGCTTTCACAAAAGTATCAGCACGTATCTCTACTATGCTCATCCTGCTAACCTCGAGAAGAAGCGCCACGGGCGGTACGTTACCGAGACGCCCGGGATTTACCGCATTAAGGCAACGCTGAAAGATGTCAGTGGCAAGAATGAGATTGAGTCAAATGTTTTGACTATAGAGGCCAAGAAGCCCAAAGGAGATGATGCGGCTGCGTATGAATACTTGAGAAGTCTGATGGAGATCAAAGATAAAGATGTTTACTACGGTTACTTCCTGTTGAGAGACTTCGAGCCGGTTAGGCACGTCCGGACACAGAAGGTGCTGGACAAAAAAGAAGAATTCCTTTCGAGATTTCCAAACAGTCGGTACGCGCGTTACGTACGCTATTCACTGGGACGGTCCTACCGTAGAGAGAAGGAGGAAGAACAGTTTCGGCAGGGGATTAAGCTTCTGGAGAAAACAGCGAGCTATAAGGATTTTTTCCTTGCAGAGGAGGCTTTGTTAGTACTTGTCAGGGATGCTATAAGGCGGGGCGAGACGGACAGAGCCAAGAAGTATAAGGTGATGTTCGCAAGGCGATATCCAAATGCCGAAGAAGGCAGGGACTATATTGAAGAAATGTATCGGGCCCCCGCTTACTGGTGGTCGTTTGTTTGGCCCTGGCCCTTAATCTTGATTGGTGTGGTCGCGGGAGTATTTTTCTTCGTTCTTGTCCCTCTGCTAAAGAAAAAGGCAAGCAGCGGTAGCAAATAGCGTTTCAAAATCCACAGTGGTTTTCCATCCTGTTCACAACAAAAGTTAAACACCGGCTAATATTCAGAAGGTGTTGACATAATCGGCGGTTTCGAGTATTATCACCATAAAGAACCCCAGCGGCGTGGCGCGGGTGAAGGTTATGCTGGGAATCCCTGCTGTAACCTGTCGGGCCACGCACATCTGGTTCCACGAAATTCAGGAGAATGTTGTATGGCAGACAAACAAATCGGTCGCAGGAAGCTTATGCGGGACGCTGTTGTCGGCGCTGCGGGTATTGCCGTCGGACTTAGTGCGGCGGAACGAGCAGCAGCGGCGAAAAAGCCGCCAGGGTCGAAAAGAAAAATCCTCAACTACAACCCGGATATGGAGTACCGGCGGCTTGGGAAGACCGGGCTTTGGATATCGGCCGTCTGTATGGGCGGTCACTGGAAACGTATGAATGTGATGAAGCAGGACCGTGACGAAAACCGCCGGGAGGTCGTCAGCCGTTGTATCGACGTCGGCATTAATTACATCGACGCCTGCAGCGAGGGCGAGGTGAAAGCCTACAGCAAGGCCCTGGCTGGACGCCGCGACAAGATGTACCTGGCCCTGTCTCATTGCGGCCGAGAGGTACGCAACCCTGATTACCGCACCAGAACAAAACTATTGGAAAGTCTCGACTCGCTCCTGAAAGACTCGAAACAGGAGTACACCGATTTGTGGCGTATCACGGCTTACGAGCCGGGCGGCAGACATTCGTTCAACACATCCTGCGAGATTATCGCTGCCCTCGAACAGGCCAAGAAGCAGGGCAAGACCCGATTTACCGGCATCGCATCGCACGACCGCCAATGGCTCAAGTTTATGGTCGAATATTTCCCCCAGCTTGAAGTAGTGCTCTTTCCTTACACCGCCCGGACCAAGAAGGTGCCGAAGGGCGGCATCTTCGACGCCCTTGAGAAGCACGACGTTGGCGCCTTTGGCATAAAACCTTTCGCGAGCTGCTCAATATTCAACGGTAGCAGCGCTCCTGACGACCCTTGCGCTAAGGAAGACGACCGGCGTGCGCGTCTGGCCATCCGATACATCCTGTGCAACCCGTATATAATACCCATTCCGGGACTCATCAGTCCCCACCAAGTGGACAATGTTGCGAAAGCAGTCAAAGAGCGGCGGGAACTCGATTTGGCCGAGGCCAAGGAACTCAAAAAGATTATGGACCAGACGTGGGCCAGACTGCCTGAAAACTATCAGTGGCTGAAAGACTGGGAGTATGTGTAAAAATCATAGGCCGACGAGAGTTATAGACATAAAGAGAAAAACGGCAGTGCTGCCTAACCTATGTTTAATGCGAAAGGCGCGTGCGTGGGATATCGCAGATTTTGTTTTCTGATAATTGTGCTGGTGGCAGTGGCCCTTGTGGCGGTAACCTGTAAGGAAAAGTGCAGGCAGGAACCTAAATTTGGCTACGAGCCGCCGTTGCTGTTGGAGGATAGTAACGACACCGAAGAGTTGGCCCCGCCGACCGGACCTATAGCCGATAACAGCCGTTGCCATGTCTGCCACATAAACTACGAGGATGAGGAGTTGGCCGTCGTACACGCCCGGGCCAATATCAGTTGCGAGCGGTGCCACGGCGCCTGCGATGCCCACTGTTCCGACGAAGACAATATTACACCGCCTGATATTATGTACCCTTTGGAGAAAATCAATTTATCCTGTTTTGCCTGTCATCCAAAGGATACAATTGACATCCAGCCGCACGAACCGCTCCTGACCGGCATCAAAACCGAAAAAAAATACTGCACTAACTGCCACGGCAGCCACCATCTGAGCCATCGCACGCGAAAATGGGACAAAACAACCGGCGAGCTAATCGAAGATGACAAAGTCCGTATGTGGAGCGAAACGGAGCGAAAGCTGCTGTTAGAAAATAAAAAGTAATACCGCCTATTTCACACCGGTTTCCCAAAATTAAACTTCAGCTCGTTTTGTCTTTTGAATTTAATATGAAGCGGTATTACAATACGGCAAGCGTATGACCCTGCAAAATCAGTTTCAGTTGGCCTTTATGGCTGAGTCAGGAGATTATAACAATGGGTAATAGTTTGTCGCGAAGGGAATTTATTGGGGCCCTGGGAGCTGCCGGGATTACTGTCGGTCTGGCGTCTGCTATGGGTCGGCCCACCACAGTTTCGAAAACACCCAACGTCGTGTTCGTGACCGGCGATGACGAGTACCGCTCGGAGGTTTCGATGCCGATGATTGCCAAAATCCTTGAGAAGAAGCACCGCTTCAAGTGTACGGTTGTTTATGCAGTTGACCCGGCAACGGGGAAACGAAACCCGAAGTACCAGCAAAACATTGAGGGCCTGGAGGCGCTAAAAGAAGCGGACTTAGCGGTGTTCTTCCTGCGATACCGCGCGCTGCCCGATGAGCAGTTGAAGCTAATCCTTGACTACGTCAATTCCGGCAGACCCATCGTGGGTCTGCGCACGAGCACGCACACCTTCCGTTATCCGAAAAGGCACAAGAATGCCAAATACAACACCGGCTTCGGGCGAGACGTGTTCGGCCAGAAATGGATCACCCACGAGGGCGGCAAGTATGGTACACGCGTACTCTCTGCCCTCAAAGACCACCCGATTATGCGCGGCATAGCCCAGGAGTTCTGGGCTCGCTCGTGGCTGTACAACGTCATACCATTGCACGGCGATTGCGTGACGCTGGCATTGGGCTACGCAACAGACATTGACCGCGGCCCCGTCAACCCAAAGGACAAACATCCCCATCGCAATGTCATAGGTACGCCTAACCCCATCGCATGGACCAAAACCTACAAAGGTGCCAAAGTCTTCTACACCTCGCTGGGTCATCTCAAGGATTTCGAAGTAGAATCGGCGCGCCGACTGCTCATCAACGGCATCTACTGGGCACTGGGCAGAGAAATACCAAACGGCGGCGCCAATGCAGACATTCAAGGCCGGTACATTGCCCTGGAAGCGCATTGAAGCTGCCCGGCTATGTCCGTTGTGTAGGATTAAGTGGAAAAACTAAATAAAAGCCAATGTCAAGGCGGCTTACTAATAGGGGTTCCTGCATTCACGGATAAGGCAATTGCGCAAAAAAATGGAGCCGTCCCTCCTCCGAAACGACTCCATCCATTATATTAATTAACAAAACCTGCACCGCCGAGTTTTTCAATACCAGCAATGCCGATTTTGAAATTTTGTGAAATCGGGCGGACCCTTCCTCCTCCTTTACCAGATTTTTAGGACGCTCCGCCCAACCATTCCGTTATCAGCGGAAAGTAATCTCCTTGCAAAGAATATGCCAATAACAAAAAATAATAACCAAAGCCCTCCGAAGTCTCACTTAACAACTTGAAGCAAAGGCAGTTATATCTTTACATACATTTTTCACAGCAAAAACGGATATGTGTCGAATTTTAACAGTGCGTTGTTTTTTATCAACACACATCACATTCAGCCAACTTTTTCCTCCACATACAAAGCCCATAAGTTGTTAAATAACAGGGAAGTTGCTTGATGTTTACAAAAAACAACGTAACAGTGCCACTCAATAAACTGCGTCAGGAAATAAACGGCAAAAACCGTTCAGAAGCGTACCAACCTAACTGCTCTGTCTCACACGATTTGGAGGGTTGTCAATTACTACCGTAAGCTAATCCATTATCTGAGAGCAATACTTGGTCAAGCAAACCCGGTTGCGCCAATCACAAAGCCAGCAGCCGAAAAGCTTTTTTTCGCCGGTTCGTACCTGGTCGAGCTGAAAAATACTGTTCCTCCGCCAGGCAATTATCTCGCCGGCAATTTCACGCCCCTGCTGCTCCGGCAGTTCCATCCTGAGCAATTCATCCGGGTCAGCACCCAAATCATATACAAAGACCTTTTTGCTTACGGGCTCGTACACAATTTTACGATTGCCTTTGACAAAACCTACAGGGCTCTGCCACAGCCATCCAGCGAAATACACCTTCCGGTCATCAGGTATATTACCGAGTGCATTGACGCCGTCAAAGTCAGCGGTGCCGGTATCAAAGCCCAGCAGGGCCAGGAGAGTTGGTGTCAAATCAACAGAGCCAACCGGCTCTATAACCTTCGTTGCCGGCTCAATCAAAGAGGGTGCCCGCATAACGAGAGGTATGTGCAGAGCATCATCAAAGGTGATTCGCTCGTGGCCAAGGAGGCTATGTTCTCCAAATGCTTCGCCGTGGTCCGCGACAACGCAAAAAATGGTTTTGTCCGCTATCTTTAGTTTTGCAAGCTCGGCATCCAGGGCAGCCAAAAATCTGTCCGTGTAGAAAATCGTCCACCAGTATCGCTCCACCGGCTTCTTCGTCAGCGTGGCTAATCTTTCTGGAATCTCAGTCTCAAACCACTCGGGAATATCGTAGGGGTCGTGAGTAACCGAGCACATAATCGTTAAAAGAAACGGTCGTTCGTCGGCTTTTATCCACTCGGCAATCGGCTTTAACATTGCAAACTCGTCACAGGCCAGATAGGCGATAAAGGCGTTTGGGTCGCCTAAATTCTCTCTTGCCCAGAATTTATCGAAGCCGAGATTGTGAACCAGCGCGGGCCGAGACTCAAAGTTGCCCTTGGCCGACTGGAAAAAGGCTGTTCGATAGTTCAACTTCTCCTTCAGAATCGCAGCAATGCCGGCATAGGGTTTGACCGCAGGAACCGCCTCGGCAAGGTCCTGCGCCACCGAAGGGTACCAGCCAGTCAGAAGCGAGAATAGCGCCTTTGTGGTGTGCGTAAGTGAGGAGCGGGCATTGGTAAACTCAACACCCTCGTTGGCCAGAGTCGATAGATACGGCGTCAAATTATTCGGCGGTACTATCCCACAATCAGGGACAATACGACCGCTTCTTTGCCCGTCCGCAAGCGAAGTATACCTATATTGAACCCCCTCAAGAACAACTATAACTATGTTATGGTTTACCCGCTCCGGGTCTTTTGACAGTTCAATTTTCAACTCATCAAAAGCCGGTATCTTTCGCTTCTCCCCGGGTGAATTGAACTCGACTATATGCTCATAAGCAGACGAGAAGATACACGTTACAGCTTTTAATTGGCAGTTGTAGCGCAACATCTCGAAAGTTACCTGTACTGAGCCTCGCCTGGTCAGCCCACCACGGGCCAGAACAGCCACAAAGATAACGACAAGAAATATGGATATTCTGTTAACAAAGCGTTTGCGGTTGTACCCGGGCAGCGGCGCTTTTGCCAAAACAACAAAGAAAAAGGCAAGAGCAATTGCACTTGGGCCGAGCAGGATTACTGCTGCGGCCGGCATCTTTGCAAGATTAACCCCAACTATTCCGAACCCATTCAGCGGGTCGCGAAACAACGGCAGAATGCTCGTCGGAAGAATTTGCATTCCTTTTCTTATCACTAACCCGGCGTTCATAACCGACCAGGTGCACACAAGAGCCGATATAAAGATAGCCGGTCTGATAACCCATCTTCGAGGCCAGCGAAAACAAACCACCGCCAAGACAACTTCAATTCCCAGCAATACAGCAATATCGTCAAGAATCCAGCCAAAGTATTCACCGACCAGACCGGTGCGGCAGGAATGAAAAAGCTTTACCGTCAGCGTACAGAATAAGGCGCCAAACATAATGACGCTAAAGGCACGGCAGGCCAAAAAACCATACAGGCGGCGAATGGACGAATTCGCCTTACCCCCGGAGCCGGATTGTGAGCGACCAATACTCATTAAGCAACAAAAACATCAAAAAGTTCGGCTAACAGCAAACACACAGCCTAAGTTCCACTTCGCCGTTTGGTTTCCTCCTACCAGTTCCACGCTGCGCATTATACCCTTTGGATTCACGTTGTAAAACAGATTTACAAATTCAGGCTTTCGACAACCTCTTCCAGAGGCAGCTCTGCATAGCAGACAGCGGTATCGGCAACGCCGTAATAAATTCTCAGCTTATTATCTTCGCAGAGCAGTCCGCAGCTAAACACCACATTTCCGAAGAAACCCTCTATTTCATAGTTAGTTTGCGGCTCAAGTATCGGCTTTTTTGCCCTCGCAATAACCTTCCACGGCTCCTGGGCATCCAGCAGCACGGCTCCGAGGCAATAGCGATTGTTCCGGTCTGCTCCGTGATAAATCTCCAGCCAGCCCGCATCAACTTTGAACGGCACAGCGCTTGCGCCTATCTTGATATCATCCCAATAGCCGGCGCGAGGACTCATAAGATAACGATGGCTGCCCCAGCACACCAGGTCACCGGATTGAGCAATCCAGATTTCCTGTTTTCTAAACAGGGTAGAAACAGGCCTGTGCAGGGCATAATATCTGCCGCCGATTCGTTCGGGAAAAAGCACCACATCCTTGTTATCGGGACAGAAGATAATACCGTGACGCTCGAAGGACTCAAAATCTTTCGTCGATGCCAAGCAGGTCGTGACACCAACGGGACAGACCGCAACGTAACTAATATAGTACGTACCATCGATAAGACTGATTCTCGGGTCTTCGATTCCGAAAGTTTCATAATCAGTCGCCGGCGCGATAGCGGGTGTACCTTCAATATCAAAGTTGATACCGTCTTTGCTGCGCGCGACTCTCAAGTGCGAAATCGAGGTCAAATAAGTTTCAGCCGGCCTTACTATTAACCGCGGGTCGGAAAAATTATTGTTCGGGTCATTTTTTAAAAACTTTTTTGTGGCAATGTTACCCTGCTCCGCGTCGTAAATGCCAGCCAACACAACATCCGGATGGGTGCTGATAGGTCTTTCCGCCACCCGAAGCAGCAGAATAATTTCGTCCTTATAGCGTATAACGCCGGCATTGAATACGCCGATAACCTCAAAGTCACTCCTCGATGGCTTAACATCCTTCGGCTCAATTATAGGGTTGTCCTGCGAACGAAATACCGACACCTGCCGACTCCTTCAGCTTCACATTTTACACCAAAAATATCCAGCACCCGTACCGCACGAATTGCCATTCAATAATAACTTCTCGCCCCAGGCCTTGCAAGAAATTCCCGCCCAAACGGCATACATTCGGCAGGCACGTGTAACTGTGTGCTCGGTTGAAGTGGGGGCTTAGCAATGCCATTGAAGCCCCGTATTGTTGAAATTTCGGCTGATAAAGGACTAAGGCCGAACGCCCCCGCTGCTTCGCTTTTGCGAAGCAAAACGGTGGGGGCCCTGTCGCATCATTTACCTCGACCGTCTTGCGGGTGTTCTTCCTGGTTTTGCTGCCGGTTTTGGCGACGCTGGCTCTGTCGCTTTTGTTGGCTCTGGCGGCCGGCCCAGAATCTGCTCCATCTTCTCGTCTCGCAGCTTTCTTAACTCCTCCGTCAAATCGCTCTCTCGCAGCATAAATTCTATATAGTACTTGCCGCCGTCCATCGGAATACTTATCTTGCCGACGTAATCCCCGCCGGCCCTTGTTATCTTACCGCTCTCAGAAGGTCGCCGCGGTACTCTTGCCCTTGTGGGAGTAGGCGGTTTCTTCTTGTGTATTGGCCCATCTATGCGGATGAAATTGTTCTCAACATCTAAGCGGGTCTCACCGTTCACACTACTTACCACGTTGCGCAAAGCCTGGCCGCCCTTCGCTGACTAATCGCCGCGTTGGTAACAATCCGCAGCAGCCAGACCTCAAACCGTCTCGGCTCTTTTAACTTGTCAATATTCAGATATGCCTTAACGAAAGCGTTCTGAACAGTTTCAGCCGCGTCATCCGCGTCACCCAGCATCCTGACAGCCACCCGCATCGCCCGACGCTGATACAATCGCACAAGCCCATCAAACGCACCCCTATCGCCCGCCTGGCTCGCCTCAACCAGCCGTCCAATATCACTGCTGTTCGCTTCGCGACTCTCGTTCACAAGAATGTCCTCATCCTTATAGACGCACTAACTCTGCCCCGCGTTAGTAACTTTCCATAAAAAAATCCCACCGGTGACTCCTCCCAGGATATTCTCAACCAGAACCGCCGACTTTGTCAAACCAAAATTGACACCGCTGTGTGCCCCTTCTTGCGCCGGCAAGACGAAACCGACAATAACCGTACCCACCGCCGAATAGCCTTCAATTCCCCGTAATTCACCATAATTTTCTTTAATTTTCCTGTAACATTCTTGCATAATAAACATTTTAATATAATATTATGATGTCTCGTCTGAGGTTTCTAAGAACGAATTTACTAACACATTCAAGGAGCACACAAAATGGCTAAATCAAAATTTACCAGAGGAGTTATTACAGCAGGATTGCTGGTCTCGTTCGCGGCCACAGGCCTATGGGCGCAAAGTCCGGCAAAACCCGCAGACGATGAGCTGCTCAGGATGGTACCGTCCGAGAGCTTGTTCTGTGTACGCATCAACAATTTCGACTACACCTTTAGCCAGATAGACCAGTTTTTGGCCGGCGTCTCACCCGTACCTGTGGCCACCTCGATGATGGTAAGAATGCAACTGGCGCGGTTGTTCGGCAGCCCCCAGCTGCAGGGCATCAATATGGGAGGAAGTTTCGCAATCTTCGCAGCAATAACGCCCGGCGAACCAATGGAGGAAGATGTCCTCTCAATACTTCTGCCCGTTACTGATTACAAACAGTTTGTCAGCGGCAATGCCAACGTAGGCCAGCCGGACGCAGATGGTGTCTCTAAAATCACAGGCGAAGGCGGAGTGGTTATGCAGGTCGGCAACTTCGCATTGCTCAAACCGCCGTTGCCGGGAAGTTATGACAAGCTGGTCGCTTTGAAAAAATCGATTTCAGAAGGCAAAACCGCCGGCCTGGCAACTGCGCTCGACGCCGCAGAAGCCAAACAGGCAGCCGAACAACCAATCTGGGCCTATGGAAACATCCAGCAGGTATCAAAAAACTTCGGCCCACTGATTTTTGCCAAGATTGAAGAGATGAAAAAGATGATTCAAGACGTCGAGGCCAACGCTCCAGGTTCACAACCCAAGAATATGCAGCAGATAATGGATATCTATATCAAACTCCTTGAGACACTGATGAAGGAAACGAAGTCTTTGACCATAGCCCTTAACCCAAAGCCCGACGTCCTCAATATCACTGAGACCATAACTGCCTTGCCCGGAACGGATATGGCAAATATGTTTGTCGGCGACACATCCGCACGCAAAGAGAACAAACTGCTCGGCTACCTCGAAGACGGTGCGATGATGAATTTCGCAGCCAGAATAAACGCCCCTTGCTGCAAGAAGTTCTATGACAAGGCCTTTGATTTGTTTGCACCAATCTTTGGTGACACTATAACCGCCGAAGATATAGCGAAAATGAAGACGCTGTCGGCAGATTCGATTGATTCTCTCACAGGGCCCGTAGTGTTTTCATTTTCAACCGATGCGAAATACAAGCCTCCTTTTGCTCTCAAATACGTTCTCGAAGTTAAGGACGCTGATAAATTCAACAATGTCATCGAAGAAGGTATGGCGTTGTGGAGCAAAGGAACCCTGGCCAATTTTTACAAGAGCTCTTTTGGAGTGCAGGCCGATTACACAATCAAGCGGGCAGCGGACAGTTACAAGGGGGTTTCGATAGATTCGGCGAAGCTCACTGTCAAGTTAACCGACCCGAATTCCCCACAGGCACAGATGGTAGCTGCAATGTACGGCGAGGGATTCAAGTACAGATGGGCACTGGCTGACGGATTATGCGTTTACGCCGTCGGCGGTGACGCCGATTCTGCCATACGCGCCCTTATTGACCAGGTCAAAGCCGGCGGGCCAAAGCAAATAGGTTCTGAGATGAAGGCGGCCCTGGCCCTGCTGCCCGATGCAGGCAAAGCCGATGTTATGGGAACGTTCAATTATGTGCGTGTACTCAAAATGCTCCCGGCTATGATGGGCGCTATGATGCCTGTACCGATGCCCGAGATAGATATCCCGACAAAAAGCAATTTCGCTTTTGCCGGTAATGTCGGTAACGGCAAGCTGACCTTTGATATTGCCGTCCCGAAACAGCACCTGACCGAAATCGTGGCCGCTTTCACAATGATGATGCAGCAGCAAATGCAGCAACAAATGAAGATGCAGCCAATGTCCGAAGGGTCTACGAGGCATAATGTAACTCGTGTTTCCACAACAAAGGTTAACCTTAGGCTTCTTCATTCCGCTGTTATTCAATTCAAGATGGATACCGGCCGGTTCCCAACTGAGGAGGAAGGACTTATGGCTCTTATTAAAAAACCTCCCGGCGTTACAAATTACAACTCAGGCGGTTATTTGGATAGTACGCAATTACCAAAAGATGTCTGGGGACGAGATTTTGTCTATCAGCTTTGGCCTGAGAGCGGCAAGCCGTTTGTAATCATAAGTTATGGCGCAGACGGCGAAGAAGGCGGTCAGGGTGATAATGCTGATTTACGGAGCACCGATGCCTTCTAACAACAAGGTTGCTCGGATAGCGTACAGAAAACGCTGATAGGAACCAATGCATTTGACCATCAACAAAACGCATAGTTGGTTATAAGCCGAACGAAGAACTCACGCGGCTGTATGGAACGACCGCAGATGTCCCATCCGGCCGCCGTTCCCCGGATGGCACATTTTTTTATACAGCGGTAACTGCTGACAAAGTCACCATTCCTCCGCTCATCTCGCCCTCTCTACCTCATCGAGCAGTTGCCGCATCGACTCAAGATATTTAGCCAGCGCTTTCCTCCCTGCTGCCGTCAGCCGGTAAGTCGTCTTCGGACGCCGCCCGACAAAGCCTTTCTTGCTCGCGATATACTTGTTCTCCTCGAGTTTTGCCAGATGCATCCCCATGCTCCCATCAGTCGCCCGCAGCCGCTTCTTCAGCGTCGTAAAATCAAGCTCCTTCTCTATCTGCAGCGCCGTCATCACCCCGAGCCGCATCGGCCCGTGAACCGCCGTGTCCAAACCATTGAAATCAATCGGTGACATTCTTCTCCCCGCTCGACCAAAGCTGATAAGCCATTATTCCCGCCGATATCAAGCCCCCCACTATACACACTATCCCGATGCTTATCAGAAAAGAGTCAACCGTGCTGTCAAGGCTTATATGCAGCACCCGTACTGTCCAGGTTCCGCTTCGCTTCACCGAACACAGCGGAATCACAACCCCGCACACGAGTAGCCCAATAGCGCCCCCGAGATTATACAGCCGCCCGCGATTGGAAAACGCCAGTATCCCAACCATCATTCCCAGGAAGAACCACATCATTCCAAAGATAAATGGCTTAGGGCAACCCATCCACATCAAAAAGAGCATGTATGGCGTCAAGAACAAGCCAATGATAACCATCCCGATAAGCTCCAAACTGTACTCGCGGCGCCTTATTGGGGACCTGCCGCTTCCTCGTCGATACTTGTACCTCAGAAAGACATAGATACTGATGGCTGCCAGTGCCGGCACACACGCCAGCGTCATCTTCAACAGGTTCATCGTTTCTCCTCCAGGCAACAGCAGCGTCCACAATATCATCCAGATACCAAATGCCGGTGCACCAACCGCATACAGCCACACATCCTCCCACCCAAACGGCAGCTCCAGACCCGCCGCCTCCTGCATCACCTCCAAATCCTTCTTCACTCGGTCCAATTCATTATCACTCATTTGCAAAACCTCCAAAAAACTCAAACAACCATTATATTTGCTCAAATAATTAGATTACTCTAAAGTTTAGAGTATTCCTACGCGAAAGTCAAGACCTTTTTCTAAATTTTTTTCATTTTTTTTGCCGCTCGTATATCCAGTAGATAAATGGCCTGCTCGCAGCCCAAAACTCTGCTCGATGCCGATTCTCCGCGTTTTTGATTGTCTCCTGCACTTGGATGTGTTATATTCACCAAAATTGCCGTGAAAGGCTTCTAAAACGAATAAGTCCTGGTAACTGAAGAGCTTACAAATGCCAACAGAAGTAAGACTGCCGCAGCTTGGCCAAACGATGGAAGAAGGAACCATTGTTGACTATATGGTCAAGGTCGGCGACGAGGTCAAAAAGGGCGACTGTATTTTTGAGGTCGAGACCGACAAAGCAGCTCTCGAAGTTGAATCGCCGGCCGAGGGCTTTGTAAAACATATCATCGCCTCGATAGGCCAAACACTACTTGTTGGTGACGCCGTGCTTATCCTCGGCGATGAGGACGAAGAGGTGCCGCAAAGTTTTATCGACTCCGTCAGACCTATACCCATCACACCGGCCCCCACACCCGAAACAGCACCCGCAGCCCCCCTCGCGGAACCGGCCGAAACCGAGCAGCCAGCGCTGCCCCCCGCAGAAGTTAAACTCGGGGCAGTCATACCTCTCACGCAAAAGCAGAAAATAACCGCGAAAAAAATGCTCCGGTCCAAACGTGAAATACCGGCCTACTATCTGAACGTAAATGCCGATGTTACCGACCTGGTCGAACTGCGGGCTGAAATGAACAAGACCAGCGATGTGAAAATATCCTACAATGATTTTATTATGCGAGCGGTCGCAACCGGTCTGGAGAAGTTTCCGATTATGACGGGCCAGTTGGCCGGCGACACCATCAGGTTGGCTGACAGTCGCAGACCCCATCCTACAGGGGGTATCAACATCGCCCTGGCTATTGCTCTGCCCCCCGCTGCTTCGCTTTTGCGAAGCAAAACGGCGGGGGCCATCGTTGCGCCCGTCATCGGCAACGTCAATAAAAAGCATGTCAAACAAATCGCACGTGACAGCAAGGCCCTTATCGAAAAGGCACACAAC
>CAZQYB010000047.1:0-16775 GCA_964597535.1 uncultured Pirellulales bacterium
GTGTGTGGGGCTTTGTGGACGTGCCATTTGTATTTAATTAAAGCTGCATAATCTTCTGGGTCAACGATGGCGTATTTGCCCTGCGTTAAGGGTATTCGGCGGAAGGGATAGCCGAAGCGCAGGCGGCGATATAAAAGGACAAGTAGAACAATCGGGCACTCGATGAACTTCGGAATGTTAATAATGAGCTTGATGGCAGCCCCCCTCGGTTCGTGTTTCGTGGCTCGTGCGCTATGCGCGGGCCCTCCATAATTGGCTGGACTTGCGCATTTGATGCGAAAATTTCACTGTTTTCGCCCGGTTGGCTTGACCTAACCTGATGTTAGGCGGGCAGATAAAAAAATTTTTGGATTTTTGGTTTTTTTGCGCAAGTACCTGCGGATTTGATTGATTTAGGCGGGGCCGGCGCCTGGGGTTGTACTGTTGGTATTATTGCGGGAGGCCGAAGAAGACACGACTGGTGGCGGTTATTTTTTGTGCGAAGTCGGGCAAATTCATTCCTTTTAATTCGGCCAGGAACTTAGCGGTGTGGAGCATAAGGGCCGGCTCGTTTATTCTTTGCTTTCGCATCGGCTCGGGGGACATATATGGACAATCGGTTTCGAGCATCAGCCGCTCTAAGGGAACGAGCATTGCAGCTTCACGGGTTGTCTGGGCATTTTTGAAAGTAACAAGGCCGGTGAAGGAAATATGATAGCCCTTTGCTAAAACGATTTTTGCCTGGTCGGCGGAGCCGGAGAAGCAATGAAATACGACATTTTTAACGTCTGAGCCGAACTGCTCTAAAATATCCATCGCTTCGTCGAAAGCGTCTCTGCAATGGATAGCGACAGGTAGATTGAGTTCGGCGGCAATTTTTAACTGTTGGGCGAATGCTCTTTTTTGGTCCCGGCGTGGTGAATTGTCGTAATAATAGTCTAAGCCGGTTTCGCCGATTGCAACGACCTTTTCGTTTTGTGCCAGCTTTTTTAATTCCATTATTGTCCGGGCTGTTACGTCTTTGGCATCGTGCGGATGGATTCCGACAGCCGCGTACATATTTTTGAATTTGTCGGCAAGTTCGACGGCTTTCCGGTTCTGCTCAGGGTCGGTGCCTACGGTGAGCCAGCCGGTGACACCAGCGGCTTTGCTGCGGGCGACAACGCCTTCAACATCATCCGCCAATTCTTCAAAGGTCAGGTGACAATGGGTATCAATTAGTTTCATTATTGAGCGAATCCTATCAGGCAAAGACGTCAAAACGAGCAAAAAGTTACGGTATTTTTTTGTAATTGTACAGGAATTTGTTTGCCTGGCGGAGCAGGGAGCCCGCGTTAGAGGCGGGGCTGCTATGAGGGCATCCGTCATTCCGCACGTGATGCGGAATCCATTTTTTTGCTGCGAAAGACCATTGAAACTTCGAAGAGTAAATTCCTATTTGCCTCAACTTTACCGTGTGCTTGACTTTTGTAGGTACTTGCCATAAGCTTATTTGCGATTATCCGATAATTATGAGGTGACAAAAATGGGAAGCGATGAGGAAATTATAAGGAGGATAGAAGTTATGAGAATCAATCGTGTTGCATCAGTTGTTTTGTTGGTTTGTTTGTGTTTTTTGCCATCGCCGGCTTTAGCAGCCGTTCGTTTTGACGGATTGACGTGGTATCACTCCGAGGACCCGAGCCGGCTGATTCTAAACGAGGACTGTCAGCTTGTGTGGCTAAGGCCGCACGGTCCGGACCAGGTGACGGTTCGGCTGCCCGCGATGGACGTCAGCGATGTTAATGATGTCGCGCAAGTTGTGTATCTGTTCAAGACCGAGGGCGCCAAGACCGGAAAGCGCTCGACCGACCCGACACTGCTTTCGGGGACGGGGGACATTCGCATAGGTTTCTTTGATTCGAATGGCAGGGGACATATCAACAAAGACAACACCGGGTACAGAAGTAAAACCTGGTGCGGCTATCTGGGTTATTGCGCCAGGGTTTGCCCGCATCTTCCGGTCGGAATAAAGCGGGAACACAGTGACGCGATTCCGGGCAAAATAATGAAGCGCACAAAGGCGTTTGAAGAAGGTGTGTGCGAATCTCTGGTTCAAAAGGCGGGGCCTTACGGCAGGAGCCGGGATATAAGCGGCTTCGGCGTGCCGTTAGGCGTTTATACGCCGTTGGTTCTGCGAGTCAAACGCACGAGTCCTACGACCCTGGTCTTCAGCGTTACGCTCAATGATGTTACCTACCTTTATATTGATGACGACCCTCGCTATCAGCCGAAGAAAATTGATGCGATGGCAATGTATTTTCCGAACCCGAAGGCGTATAAATCGATAACGCTGGCCGGCTGTTATTTTTCCTGCAAGCCCAATACGACTGAAGCCGGCCCCAGAAAGCCAGAAACCTTTAAGGCGTATAGACCTTAGTAAAAAGTCTCCGGAGGGCATCGGGCCTGTAGAGGCGATTACTATTATATATTGACCTAACAAATTGGAGGCAATTATGGCCAAAGCCACAGCACGTCACATTTTGGTTGAAACACAGGAGAAATGCGAAGACATCAAGAGGCAGATTGAAACCGGAGCCGATTTTACGGAATTGGCGAGGGAGCACTCCAAGTGTCCCTCAGGCCAGCACGGAGGAGACCTGGGCGAGTTCTCCCCGGGCCAAATGGTGGAGGAATTCGATGACATTGTCTTCAGCGGGGACCTCGGAAAAATCCACGGCCCCGTACAGACGCAGTTTGGGTTTCATCTTATTGAAATCACCGGGCGAACCGAATAATGACGCGAGCAGCGTTCGGAACAAACACTAAAGGCAAAGGAGCAAAATGAGTCCCGAAGAAAAGAAGAAAGGGCAGCGTTACTTCTCGCTGCAGCCAAGTGAAATGGCTGTGTTGGCAGGTGCATCACAAATCTTCGCGGCATACATTTCTGCCGGCAAAGTGACCGAAGAGAACAAGAACGACTATTACAAAATTGCAATAAAAGATGCGATAAGAATCAGCCGTATAGTCGAAAAGAGCATTGAAAGCGACGATGAGCTGCCTGCGGTTTAAGGGAAAAGTGGTGCGTTTTGAGAGACTTGAGCGAGTTACTCAAGCGGACGCCGCTTAGTTCTACGTTATCTGAGCTTTTTGGATTTTGCCCCGTTAGAGTCCCCTAACAAGAAATCTCTGACGGGGTAAAATTTTTTTGGTTTTCTGTGGAATTTTAATTTATTTTTGTTGGACATAGGGCATTGGTTCCAGTATAATGCGTGGCTCGTGGGGCGTATTCCTTCGTCTCTCAGGAATATTGTCCTTAAGGGTACGAGAGACAGAGTTAATTTATGGCCGCTTGAAAGGCCAAAGGAGCACAGTAGTGAGTACAGGTACAGTAAAATGGTTTAATGAGAAAAAGGGTTATGGATTTATCACGCCTGATGATAGCAGCGAGGATTTGTTCGTACACCACTCGGAAATCAAGACGACCGGCTATGCCAGTCTTGAGGAAGGCCAGAAGGTTGATTTCGAGGTAGGACAGGGCAAAAAAGGCCCGTGTGCGACAAATGTAGTCCCAAAGTGACGTGAGGCCGGATGTTGCTGAGAGAAAAAAGGCTCCGCAATCAAGCGGAGCCTTTTTATTTGTGTGCTTTAGCCGACGGATGATGACACTCAGGCGGTGGCTCTTTCTTATGTGAGCGGCTCGTAGAATTTTTCGGGCCTTTTGCCCAGTGTATTCTTTAGCGTTCCGAGTTTTTCAATTGTGCATTCGATGGTATCGCCGGATTTTAGGAAATTGCCTGTGGCGACAGCAACGCCTGCCGGTGTGCCGGTGGCTATAATGTCGCCCGGCTCGAGTGTCATTATATGGCTTAAGAACGATACGATGTCGGCCACGGAGTAAATCATCTGGATGGTATTTGCGTTCTGGCGGACCTCGTCATTGACCTTGAGAGTCAGATTGAGATTTTGCACGTCCTCGATTTCATCAGCGGTAAGCAGGTACGGGCCCATCGGCAGAAAGCCGTCTGCCCATTTGCCGTTTAGCCAGTCGTAAAAATCATCCCATGGGCGTTGCTTCCTGTTTTTGAGAAAGGTAACACTGCGGGCCGATACGTCGTTGGCGATGGTGTAGCCGGCGAGAAAAGCAGGTGCATTTTCGATGTCCACACATTTGGCTTCTTTGCCGATAACGACGGCAAGCTCGATTTCATAATCTATTTGTTTGCTGTAGGCCGGCCAGGGTATTTCGTCATCGGGCCCGATGACTACGGTTGCCGGCATAATAAATGGCCTTGGCACGGTTGTTTTGCGGGGTGAATCCGACAGGCCGAGCTTGAAGCCTTGCTCGATGGCGGCCTCTTTTAAGTGCTCGCTGTAGTTTCCGGCAAGGGCAAGTACCTTTCCCGGACGAGGGATAGGTGCGAGTAATTTGACCGAATCCAGCGGCGTTAAAGTTTCAGCCGAGTCAGCTAATTCGGAAAGTTTTGCAAGGCATGATGGGCCTCGCTTTAAGATTTCTTTTACGCTGCGGGGTGGGTTCGGCCCCTGCCAGGCCGATGGGATGTCGATTATTCCTTCATCTTTTAGTATTCCGCAGGAAATTGCCTGATTTCTGGTGAAAGTTGCTAATTTCATCTGCTCATCCTTTTCTATTATTGTATAAATTCGTGTGGGCAATAGTAACAAAAATAACTTGAACTTGCAGCAGGAAAAGATTTTAATGTACTTGTGAATTCGAGGTTGAGAACAGGTTAGGCTTGGGGATTATGAGATGGCTTTGAAAGATTTTTGGTCGAAGACGAAGTCGAAAACGGGCGGTTGGCTGCGTGCGCATAAGCCGGCGGGCGTGAAAGATTATACGCTGGACGTAGATGACGAAGGTCTGATTGCACAGGATGTTGAGCAGGCGGAAACGGCAGCCGGCCGGCGGGCTGCACCGAGCGATAAGGTTGAAGTCAAAACAATTCAGCCGGTAAAAAAACAGGAGTCGCTTGAGAAGCTGCAGGACGGCTTTAATAAACTTATTGACCAGTTGCAGGGCATCAACGAGCATTTGAATCGTCAGGTCACTCAGCACGAAGATTTGATGGGCCGATTGGAGCAGTTGCCCAAATTGCTGGAAAGCTTTCCGGCTGTTGCGGAAAATCAAAAGCAGGTGATAGAACAACTGCTCGAGCAGTTGAAAGGGTCGGCGGCCAAAAGTCAGCAGTTTATTGACGCGGTGGCAAAAATCCCGACCGAAACCGCCAAGCAAACCGATGCTCTGGTGGATATCGACCACCAGCTCGGCGCCGCAGCAGATACTGATGTGCAGATGGCTGAGAGTTTTAACAAGTTTAATGATACATTAGACAAACTAAATCAGAGCACGCTCGGCCAGACCGACGGTATTATGCAGATGAGCAAGACCTTTGCCACCAGCGACAGGTACCTCAAGTACATCATATCCAGACAGAACAAACGCTTTATGTGGATATTTATAACTGCTGTAGGCGTATGCATGCTTGCCATTTTGCTCCTGACCGGCATCATTATTTATTTGAGGCGGTAAAAAAATATTTTTCGCTTGAAGGCCGCTGCGCAAGCTGATAGAAGATTGATACGAATGCTCTTTGAAAAGGATATAGCTTAGCTGTAGGTCCCAGAGTTTGTGATTTGGGATATTGAAACGGGAACTCGGTTAAAAGCCGAGACGGTCGCGCCGCTGTAAGCGTCTGTTCCGATTGAAAAGTCGGAAATCCGGGAGACAATTTTATCCACTGTTCGCAATTGGCGGATGGGAAGGAGTCTTTTGGTAAGGCGCAAGTCAGAAAACCTGCCTGTGGTTAGTTGAATGTTTTTCGTGTTCTCGCGATTTGGGACATGGTGCAGCCGGTCTGCCCGGGCAAATTTGCCTGAAGTATGAAGTAAGCTGGCCGGTGGGTTAGTGATAAATGGAAACCGCCGTTCCTTTCGTGAAAAGGACGGCGGTTTTTTTATTGGAAGTGAGGTAAGAAGACTATGAGCTTGAGAAATTTGGTTTGTTTAATTGTCGTTTTGGCCATAACCAGTGCAGCAGCAGCTGAGATGGCGAGTTTTGAAGATTTGAGTATTGACCCCAACTCTTACTGGAACGGCTCGGACGGTTCAGGTGGTTTTGTCAGCGGCGGGGCGTTTTTTCGCAACAACTTCGACCGGTACTACTGGGACGGCTTTGCGTACTCGAATATTACCGACACGACAACGAGCGGGATGGCCGGTCAATACAATTCCATCGCGGGGACAGGCCAGGGCGATTCAGCCAATTATGCGGTGGGATTTATCGGGTGGGCTGAGCCGCCGACAGTTACTTTCAACGCTGCCGTGATTGACGGTTTGTATGTGACCAACAATAACTATGCGTATTACTCGATGTTGAACGGCGATGATTTTGCCAAGAAGTTTGGCGGTGATGACGGCAACGACCCGGACTGGTTCCTTCTGACTATTACGGGTAAGGATGCCTGCGATATGGTGACGGGCACGGTGGAATTTTACCTTGCTGACTTTCGCTTCGACAACAACAGCGAGGATTACATCGTCGATAACTGGGAATATGTTGAGCTTAGTTCATTGGGCGTGGTCAATAAACTTGAGTTTTCACTCAGTTCCAGCGATTCGGGGCCTTGGGGGATGAATACTCCGGCATATTTTGTGATAGATACGATTGTTCTTGATGGTTATGCGCCGGCGGCGGGTCAGGCGGGCTCGACGGTGGTCCATATGGATGATGCCAATATTGTCGGCTGGGCCAGCGACTGGGAAAACTATGTGGTCGGCTCCAATTGCCACCCTTACTGGCGGACGCCGGAGAAGGCCTTGGGCAAAGCGGCGGGTACTTTCTATGATATTGTATGTCTGGGTAGGGGGGGCGAAATCACTTTGACTTTCGAGTGCGGCATCGGTGACGGCGCCGGTTACGATTTTGCCGTCTTTGAGAACAGCTTCAGCGATACTTTCCTGGAGCTTGGTTATGTCGAGGTCTCCAGTGATGGTGTCAACTTCTTCCGTTTTCTAAACGATTCTCTTACGGACAGTCCGGTCGGGAGATTCGGAGCGGTTGACCCGGCTGATATCGGAGGGTTTGCCGGCAAGTACAGGCAGGGATACGGAACGCCTTTTGATTTGGGCTTGTTGACGGATGCTTCCGGTCTGCTTGATACCAATAACGTCAAGTGGGTTCGTATAGTCGATATTGTCGGTGACGGCGGCGATGTCGATACTTCGGGGGATGTTATATACGACCCATATCCAACAATAGGCTCAGCGGGTTTTGACCTGGACGCCATAGGCGTTTTGAATATGAGGACGGCGGATTTCAACGAGAGCGGCAGTGTTGACTATGTCGATTTATTTATTCTGGTGCAGTCGTGGCTGAGTCGGCTCGGTGATGAGAACTGGGACGGTCGGTGCGATATTTCTGAACCGGCTGACGGTATTATCAACCTGCCGGATTACGCGGTATTTGCGTGCCAGTGGCTGGAGGGCGGGCAGGATTAAGGCGGTAAATCCGGCGAGGATTGAGATGGGGCAAATGCGCGGCGAAGTAAAAAAAGCGTTTAGCTTAGTTGAATTGCTGGTGGTCATATCAATCATCGCGCTTCTGGGAAGCGTTCTGCTGCCTGCGTTGGTGGCGGCAAGAGCACAGGGCAGACAGGTTGTCTGCAAGAGCAATATTCGGCAGCTTCACCTGGCCAATGTTGGTTATGCGAGCGAGAACGAGGGCAGTTATGTCCCTGCCGCACTGGACATTTTCAGCGCCAACAAGCATCGCTGGCACGGGGTACGAGATGATATTAACAAACCGTTCGATTCGGCCAGGGGGCCGCTTGCGGCATATTTAGGTGACGGCGGGGTAAAGAGATGTCCCGAGTATGTTGATTTTCGCCACGGTGACCCCTGGGATTGGGACTTCGAAGATGGCTGTGGCGGCTACGGCTACAATATGACATATATCGGCTCACGGATATGGGAAAGTAGTTACGAGGACGAGAAGTGCAGGGTGACGACGAAGGATTTTGAGGTCAGGAAGCCGGCTGAGACATTAATGTTTGCGGATAGTGCGATGGCGAAGCTGGATAGCGGCAGGCCTTATTATTTAGAGTACTCGTTTGCCGAGCCGCCATATTTTGTGGCGAACGGCAAACCTGTGCCTAATTGGGGATATGCCTCGCCTTCTATTCACTTCAGGCATTGGGGCAAAGCAAATATCGGCTGGGTTGACGGGCATATCACTTCGGAGAAAATGGCCCCGTTCGAAGAGGAAAATATTTACGGCGTCAAGTCCTGTGATATGATGCTCGGCTGGTTCGAGCCGCTGGATAACACGCTGTTTGATTTGAAATAAGAGTTCTCCGGTTGTATAATTGCGTGCGTGGGTATTGTGAAACTGAAAGAAAGTTGTCGTTTTACTTTGCAGGGTGTGAATCAGCTGCTTTGGCCTGCGGTGTGTATTAGCTGTGGGGAGAGCATTTGCGAAACGGACAATAATCTGTGCAGGGATTGCTGGGAGCAGATGCTTTCGTGCGCAGGGGCGGATTACTGCCGGCGCTGTGGGCGAGATGCGAGCAGATATGGTTTAGTTGAAGAGGCGTGTCCGGATTGTCAGGGCAAGGAAATACACTTCGACCGGATAGCTCGAAGTGGAGTTTATGGAGAGGCCTTGCAAAAAATGATACTGGCCTTTAAGAAAGGCAGGACGGAGCTCGATAATGTTCTGGGCTTTTTGGCGAACTCTGCGCTGCAGGGCGGCGGCTTTTATAGTGATATAGAGGTTTTCGTTCCTGTCTCGCTTCACTGGTCGAGGCGATTGTTTCGTGGCTACAATCAATCGTTAGTGTTAGCTGAAAAGTTAAAGCACACAACAGCGAAAATCAATACGGACTTGGCCCGAGTTCGCCGAACCAAATCCCAGGTGGCAATGGCAAGTCCTGCTGCTCGTGCCAGAAATGTTGCTGGTGCTTTTGCCGTGCGGCGGGGGCATCAGTTTGCCGGCCGGAATATTTGTCTTGTCGATGATATCAAAACGACCGGTGCGACGTTAAATGAGTGTGCAAAAACATTAAAAGAAGCCGGGGCATCGAAAGTCTTTGCGTTGGTTTTGGCCGTGGCCGGTCAGAAGATTGGCTAAGCGCAATACGGGACGCGAGCTTTCTACAGCTTTTCGTATTTTATGATGGCGCGGTATAGGCCGTTGATACGGTGGCCGTCGATGATTATGGGGGAGTATTGTTCGTTTCTCGGCTGGAGTCGGACTTTGTTCTCTTCGGGTTCGAAAAACACCCTCTTAAAAGCGGTTTCGTGCGGCATTGCGAAACGGATGAAGCAGTCATCGCCGTTATGTACTTCGGCGGCGGGGGAGAAAACCACAATGTCACCTTCTCGGAACTTCGGCTCCATCGAATCGCCAACGACTCGGACGGCGAAGGCGTTGGGGTCGTGCAAATCGGGGCAGCGAACGTAATCGTCGGCCACGCCTGCTGGATAATCGAGGTCGTCGAAATCGATAGGGTATCCGGCTGAAACTTTATTTATGACGGGCACCAGTCGCCCGGCTGAGAGAGGGACGCTGCTTTTTTCAGTGTCCAGTTCGCTCCTGGCAAGAAGTGTACCGAACTGGTCTGGGTCGGTTTTTTTATGAATAAGGTTTTTGATGAACTGCCGCATTTTGAGGTTTTCGGCCTCAGCCGATTCGTATTTCTGACGAATGTCGGGGGGAATCCGCTCCATATGCGCGATGTGCAGCAGCAGGCCGGACTCGAACTCAAGTACCTTCTCAAGTTTTCTTAACAACTCGTCACTTGGAGGATTTTTGACTTTGCCGGTTTCGATGGTGGAGAGGTACGGCTTGGAAAACCCGACGCGACTGCTGACCTCGTCGAGCGTTAGATTCAATTCTTCACGCTTCTTTCTTATTATCCGGCCTAATGACATAATGGTAATTATAGCATAAGTTCTGTTGAACGCAAGCAAAAGTTTGGTAAATATTTAACAATTTTTGCTGGTTTTATGGGCTAATTGACTTCTATAAGCTCGTATTTGGCGCTTCCAAGGCCGATACGCTGGGCGTGTTCAATCTGGTGGCGAGGCTCAAGATTATCATTATTCAGCAATTTTGTGAGTTTCTTGCCCCCTCTTTTTTCCACCAAATCGACCGCCGCCTTATCAGCAGCAACGGGGTTGGTTGAGGCGACTATGCCTATATCATCGATTATTTTGTGCATATTCGGTGAGCCGAAGCAATCACAATCTTTGGTGACAGAGATAATGAAATTGAAGAAGGCGGCTTTATTCTCTTTTCCCTTCAGCGTTCCCAGCGCGTGTTCGGCGACACTTTTTTGCATTACTTCAGTTTCCTCACCCCAGTTGCATCTTACTGCATCGAATTTGCAGACGGCCATACATTCTGCGCAGCCGATGCACTTGTCCTGGTTGATGTGTGCTTTTATCTCGTCGAGTGTGATAGCGTCGGCGGGGCAGTGTTTGAGACATTCGCCACACCGTGTGCAATCGTTTCCGATATTTAGCTTGAGAGCGGCGTGCTGTTTCATTTTTCCTTTTATGCTTGCGCAGCCCATTCCGAGCGTTTTTAGCGTGGCTGCGGGGCACGCCGCGGGATGGCCGGTAAAGTGTGCAATCGAAAGAATAGATTGGCATCTTACGATATCGTGAGCGATAGAAACTTCTTTGTTAATCTCGGCGTTGATTTGGACCGTGGTCTCGGATGTTCCGAACAATCCGCCGGATACAATGAATGGTACGCCCAGCTCATTTAAGGAGAAGCCGTGCTCGGCGGCGAGGACAGCGTGCTCGATAGTATTGTGCCTTCGGCCGACGTAGAGAGTATTGGTGTCAGTGACAAAAGGCCTTGTTTTGAGGGCGAGCAGCTCGTCAATTAGTCCTTTGATGTAAGTTGGCTTTACGTATGTGTTGTTTGCTCCTTCACCGACGTGGACCTTGATAGCGGTGAAGTCATTTTCGGCGAAGCAGTTTTTGAATTTGCCCGCTTTGAACAGCTTTCCGGCCTTTTCGGAGATTGTCTTTTCCCCGTCTTTAACAGATGCTTTGATGAAATATACTTTAGAGCTCATAGAAATCACCAATTGTACTTAAACGAATTATCGCACTTTTTTGCAATAGTTCAGCCTGATAAAACAACATACCTATTGTATTGTTTTTTTCTTTAGCTGCAAGTTGCTATTATCGTATATTAGCAATGCTTTCATAACAGGTGCTCAAGGAGGATTTTGAATCCGATGGCGATGAGTACGAGGCCACCGAGGGCTTCGATTTTGTTTTCAAAAAAGTGCCCGAAGTTCTTTCCGATGAATACGCCGATGTACGAGAGGACAAAGGTTATCAGTCCGATGATTACTGCAGCCGCTACAATTGAGATTTTCAAAATCGAAAGTGTTATTCCGACGGCGAGGGCATCAATGCTTGTGGCAGTAGAGAGAGCCAGCAGGACCGCTATATTCATTCGTTCGGGATTTTGGCGGGCGGGTTTGATTTTGGTTGATTCGTAAATCATTTTGGCGCCGACTGCGGATAGAAGTGCGAAGGCAATCCAATGGTCAAAATTTGCTATATATTCTTTTACAGTTATTCCTGCGAGGAAACCGATTAGGGGCATAAGTGCCTGAAAGCCGCCGAAAAAAAGAGCCAATCGAAGGGCGTGCTTTATATTTAACTGCTTGTACGCTGCGCCGCTGACGATGGAGACCGCGAAGGCGTCCATCGCCAGGC
Organism: uncultured Pirellulales bacterium; assembly: GCA_964597535.1. Classification (GTDB taxonomy): domain Bacteria; phylum Planctomycetota; class Phycisphaerae; order Sedimentisphaerales; family Anaerobacaceae; genus CAZQYB01. The sequence continues at coordinate 11,722 of CAZQYB010000047.1, forward strand.
CGACAGCAATAATTATAATTGTCAGTAGCACCATAACTGCTCAGGAATAATTCTGCAGGATATATTGTGTGGATAGTAATTCAGGGGTGTGGAAAAACCAACAGGAAAATTTGTAATCTGCGTGGGACTGCTGGTTTTTGAGAGCTATGAGCTTTTCATAATTGATTCGATTGCTCCTGCAAGCTCGTCGGGTTTTTGAGAGCCGATAAGTAATCGCTTGCCATCTTTGAAGACGAACTGGACGCCCTGATTGCCTCTCATATTGTATGCCTTGCCACTTCCTTTGCGAAAGCCGCATCTAATCCCCCAGCCGCCGTACTCGCGGATTGGTTTATAAGTGCGGGCATAGCATTCACTCAAATCTTCTTTTGCGAATTTTCTGTAGTGAATGTGAAACGGGAACAAACGAACGCGCAGGCAATCAGAACGTACTTCAGTCTCCAGGTTTGTTAGAAGAACGAGAGCCACAATTGCTATGGGCGCGACTATCCCGCCCAGGATAGCCGTGACAATAACGCTCGCATCAACCGACTCTTGTATAACTAATACAGCGACAATAATCGCGATACCCACAACTAACGAGCAGACCAATACCAGGCAGAGCCATGAGCTAAATTTCTGCTGCTCGCGAAAGATTACATCGTTTTCTTCAAGCATTGTAATTCCTTTCACAATTTGATTATGGTTTACATTGTTTGCAGGGTCTTTTTCCGGCCTTTATTGCTTCAGTCCTGCTGTTGTAGCCAACGAGATTTTCCGGCTTGATTCTCTTTGCCCAGATGCAGCCGGGCCGGTGGAAGACCTTACTGTTCTTCGATGCGACATATTTATATTTGGCAAACAGCAGTTGGGGCAGTGGTATTAGCAGTTTGTTTTGGATTGCTGTCCCCACATTATTGGTGTTGGTTCTGTCAATGCCCTGTGGATTAGCTGCGATGTAAGCGTAAATAAATGCTTCAACCTGTTCCAGGACCTCACCTGTAACTTTGCCGGCCATATTTCGCACCGATACCGCCTGCATTGTTGGCTTGACCTTCCAGACGGCGGCTTTAAGAAAGTGTGACGAGTTTTCTCCAAGGGAAACCTTGCCGGCCAGTGAGGTTTGAATATGGAATACATACTGCTGTGAATGTTCGAGTTTGAGCATGTCTATATCGACTCTAAGCTCAGGAATATTTATTAACCTGAATTTCAGGTTGGCGGCAGAAACACTTCTCCTCTTAAGGAGCTTTGCGACATCAGGGCTCATTTTGCCCATATCATCCTCGACAATTTTAATGCCGGTTTCTTCTTTTATTTTGTCGCTGACGGACTTCTCAAGTTCGCTCCAGACCAAACCATCTTTATTAGGTTCTGAATCGGGCGGCTTTATAACAACATACATTTGCTGTACCCCGGCGAGAGCCAGATGTGGCCGGCCGATAAGTCCGGGCTCGATAGGCTCGCCGATAACTCGCTGCTTAATGGGGGGAAGCAACTTCGTATCGCCTGAACATGGAACGCACAAAACGGTGATTAAAACGGCGAGAACGAGATGGTACTTTTTGGTTTGCATAAGCTTTCTCCTTTTGAAACGGTGTTGATTATCCAGGACATATCGGTATAGGTTTCGATAAGAGTTGTACAAAAGCGTCAGATTAGTGTCAAGAGGATAATGTGAGTCTGTGTTTGGGGATTTTCAACAGCATTTGGCGTTTGCCTGGCAGATTGTTGCTTATTTTCCGCCGGTGTCTTATAATTTGGTTTATTCGAAATGCCTGGTTTGCAAAGGGAATTTAATGACGGCGAAAATCAAGGAGCAGGTTGAACGGCTTAAACGGGGGACGGTTGAGATTTTTACCGAGGCCGAGCTTGGTGAGAAGCTTGCCGAGGCGGCTAAAACGGGCAGGGAGCTTCGCATCAAGCTTGGTCTGGACCCGACCAGCGCCGATATACATCTCGGCCATACGGTAGTGCTGCGAAAGATGCGTCAGTTCCAGGACCTCGGTCACAGGGCTGTTCTTATCATTGGCGATTATACGGCGCGAATCGGTGACCCTTCGGGCCAGGATACGACCCGGCCGATGCTCTCGCCCGAGCAAATCGAAGAGAATGCGAAGACATATTTTGAGCAGGCGGGCAAGATTCTGGATACGTCGGAGGAAAAGCTGGAGGTCAGGTACAACAGCGAGTGGCTCGAAAAGCTGACTGCGATGGAGATAATTAAACTGGTGGCAAAAAAAACGGTGGCGCAAATGCTTCAGCGTGACAGCTTCAGGAAACGTCTGCAAGCGGATGAGGACGTGTATGTGCATGAGTTTCTGTATCCGATAATGCAGGGCTACGACTCGGTTGTTGTCAAAAGCGATGTGGAATTAGGCGGAACAGACCAGACTTTCAACAACCTTGTCGGCAGGGACATCCAGCGGGCGTACGGGCAGAAGCCGCAGGTGGTAGTTACTACGCCGATACTTGTGGGCTTAGACGGCAAAGAAAAAATGAGCAAGTCGAAAGGCAATTACATCGGCGTTACCGATGAGCCGAGCGATATATTCGGAAAGGTTATGAGTATATCCGACGATATGATGGAGAATTATTTTACGCTCTTGACCGACTTTGAAAGTAAAAGGATAGATGAGCTTGTTGACGCCGAGAGAACGCATCCCAAAGAGGCAAAGGTTCTGCTGGGCAAAACGATTGTCGCTCAGTTTTATGGCGAGAAAACTGCTGAAACTGCTGCTGTTGAATTTGACAAGGTGTTTGCACAGGGCCAACTGCCGGATGATATACCGGAGGTGATTATCGGTGACCCTGCCATTTCAGTTAAGCAGTTATTATTATCTTGCGACCTTGTCGAAAGCGGTGGGGAGGCCAAACGCATGGTAGCACAGGGGGCGGTAAGCATTGATGGCAACAAAGTCCACGACGCCAATATGGTGCCTGCCATTGTCGATGGTTCGGTTGTGCAGGTGGGCAAACGGAGAGTCGCGAGAGTAATAGTAAAGACTGAGCCGATGATATGATTATCAACGTCGGCAACCGAAGATTTTCAAGACTCAGAGCAAAATAGAAGCCAATTAGAGATTCGGTGCTGTTTCGAGTGGTATGAAGTAAAAGGCTTTCACCTTAGCCCCAACCGTTGGTGCTGCCTGTTTTTCTCCTGAAGTTCCTATCCACTCCAGCCTGTCAATATCTGCTTTGCTGAAGTGGTGTCCTCTCGAGTCAATTATTGTAACAGGATCAGGTAGCAGTGCTGCCGCGTATTCTCCGTCGCGACTCCTCAATTTGACCAGATGCGTGACGACAAAGGGGCCATCTTTTACGGAAAACACATGAAGTGTGTCGCCGCTCCATTCGACATTTAGAGAATAGATATCTTTGAGCACGCTCTTGACATAGAATCTGGCAGCAAATCCGAGAAAAATCAGCAGAAGCAGGATCAGCCAAAGCCTGTTCCACCAGACGAGACGAGTTATGTGTTTCTCTTGGCTAGTTTTGTCAGGCATTTGGACCTCGTTCCCGAATAATTACACACAAGGAATTGGTTCTGCTCTTTCCACTGAAAGTTGATAATATATTGTTTCTGGATGATGTCAAGGGAAACCCGCATTTCTCTTCACAGCTTCTGAAAGAAGTATAAAAAATGCGTGCCACCAGCGTGATCTGCGGGTATAATGAAGAAATTATGAAACTGCCGAAATTAAAAAAACCGGATAAATATGCTGGCTTATATGTGTTCGACTTCGGCGAGCATACGGGTGTTGGGTTTACTGCGCAAGAGGTGGCGGAGCTTCTGGAGAGTGAGAAGTACAAAGATTGCAAGGTGTATAAAATACACAAGGCCTGTCCGGACGGGAAACTCGAACTAAAAGGCATCCGGGCGGAGACTTTTGAGCTTGAGGCGGGGATGTTCTTTTATTCGAGCGATATTGAGACGGCCAGGCGGGATTTCAAAGGGCTCGTTAATTTAGCGGTCAAGGCCGCTCCGCCTTGCCGGGCCAAAGTGCATCTGGCTAAATACAGTGATGATAAATTTGTGGCGGTGATTATTTATCCGGCTGAGTACGATGACGAGATAAGCTCGTGGCTTTTGGACGGCGACTATAAAACCAGCGGTGCGGCAGAAGGCGGCGTGGGAGCAGTGCAGAGGTATTACGATTACAAGCCGGAGATTTTGGACAGGCATCAATTATTTGGAGAATCCGAGTTTGAAAGCAGAACCGGCGAAGAGTTATTAGCCAGCATAAAATCAGCGGTGCAAAGGTAACTTGTGCTTGTTAGCGAATAGTGACTCATAACCCGAACGAGTCACGAGTCACGAGTCACGAAAATGTCTATTCGCACTAAAATTAGTTCATTTCTTGGATTGCTTGCAGGTGGGATATTGTCGCTGTTCGGCAAATCGCCGGCTAAGCCCACGGTTGACGATTTGAAGCGGGCTGAGTTTAAGGCCAGTACACAGCGTTTGGGGCTCCGGTTTACCGAACGGATTCGTAATGTCTTTCGGTTCAGATGGCTCAAGAAATTTTAGATTCGTGTTTTTGAGTGGTTGGGTTTTTTATGGGTGAGTTTGAAATCATACCGGCGCCCGGGGAGGCACCGAAGCTTAGCAAGAATGCTTTGACTGTTTTGCAAAGCCGGTACCTAATCAAAGACCGGCACGGCAAGTGCATCGAGACGCCGGCTGAGCTTTTCAGCAGGGTAACGTCGCTGGCGGCGGAGGCGGAAGCAAAGTATGGGGCGGACAATGCTGAAATCAAACAGTGGCACAGGAGGTTTTATGATTTTGTCGCCTCGCTGAAGTTTTTGCCCAACTCTCCCGCGCTTATGAACGCGAACCGGCCCGGGGGGATGCTCAGCGCCTGTTTTGTGCTGCCGATTGAGGATAGTATAGAAGGGATATTCGAGGCGATTAAGCAGACGGCCCTGATTCAAAAGGCCGGGGGCGGGACGGGATTTTCCTTTGATAAGTTGAGACCGACGGGCGACCGTATCGCATCCAGCGGTGGGACGACGTCTGGGCCGATAAGTTTTTGGCGGGTCTTTTCAGAGACCACCGATGCGATTCAGCAGGG
>CAZQYB010000048.1:0-16623 GCA_964597535.1 uncultured Pirellulales bacterium
CGAGCGCCACGGCCATGGTGTTACCCTTGCGCTGCTGGTCGTGGAAGCACATGGTAGGCACGCCATCTTTATTGATAAAGCAGTTTCCGCTGAACATGCCGCCGACCAGTCCTGTCGGGTGGTGACGCCAGTGAACAAGGTCTATGCTTGATATGTGCCCCCAGTTGTGCCCCCTGTGGTCCTGGAAAATATAGAAAAGATGGTATCGACCTTTCCAGAATATGGCTCCGTTGACATCAAACGGCGAGCACCTGCCCTCCGGCGTCACAAAGTGGTATCCCGGCCGATGCCGGTCTTTCAGAAGCTTTTCCCTCAGCGCTCGGGCACTCCGTATCATCTCTTTGAGATTTTCTTCCGCCCGGGCGGTGCCGCAAAGGAGTCCAGGCAGAATGATGGTCAGGATTAGTACAACCAATACACTTTTTCTGGTTCGCTCATCGTTATTCATATTCGGCATCCTTTCGTTCTTACATTTACCCAACGCAACACATATTACCGCTGACAAGGTCCGCAACTGGCTTAAGATACCAAGTGTTTCTTTAAATTACAACAGGTAGGGTGTGCAATTTGATGCACACCTTTTTGCTGGATATGGGAAATACGGGCGGGCCCCCATTCCTGTCTTCGACAAGAAGACGTGGGGGGCGAGGGGGAATTTCGTTGTTGGTTTGTGTAAAATAGCTTGCGTGCAATCAGGGGCGGACTTAAAATACCTTTTTCAAATCCCAAAATAAGGAAAGCAAGGTATGTTAGCGAGGCTGCAGAGCGTTACGCTGGTTGGAATTGAGGGGATTATCTGCGAAGTCGAAGTTGATGTTGGGCGTGGTGGGTTTGAGAAATCGCTTATAGTGGGGCTGCCGGATGCTGCTGTGAAAGAGAGTACCGAGCGTGTCAAAAGCGCCATAATCAACTCCGGCTACCAGTATCCTAAGACACAATCACTAATAAATCTTGCTCCGGCGGACGTGAAAAAGGTTGGGCCTGCGTTTGATTTGCCGATTGCTTTGGGGATGCTCATCGGGCAGGGGGTCTTGGTGAGTTCGGTTGTTAAGGATTTTGTTGTCATCGGCGAGCTGGCACTTGACGGAAGGGTTCGGGCGGTCAACGGCGTGCTGAATATGGCGATGACGGCTAAGGCGAACGGCTTTAGCAGAATGATTGTTCCTCTGGAAAAAGCAAAGGAAGCTGCGGTCGTTGAGGATATAGAAGTTTATGGGGTTGGGTCACTGGCTCAGGCAGTTGGTTTTCTTTCCGCCCAGTTGCCGTTAGAGACGACGACCGTTGTTCTCGATGAGCTTTTTGGTGAAGTATCAAATTATGAAGTTGATTTTGGGGACGTTAAGGGCCAGGAAAGTGTCAAGCGAGCGCTGACGGTTGCGGCTGCGGGGGGACATAACATAATGATGATTGGCCCGCCCGGTGCGGGAAAGACGATGCTGGCGCAACGGCTGGCGACTATTCTGCCGTCTTTGAGTTTGGAAGAGTCACTGGAGACGACCTGCATATATTCGTCGGTCGGCCTTTTGGGCAGGGACAAGGCGTTGCTGGCGACACGGCCTGTTCGGATGCCGCACTATTCGGCGAGCGGACCTGCTCTGGTGGGCGGCGGGACAAACCCCCGGCCGGGAGAACTGTCGCTTGCACATTTTGGAATCTTATTTCTTGATGAATTTGCCGAGTTCCCACGGCACGTTTTGGAGATGATTCGGCAGCCATTGGAGGATGGCTTTATCACCATTTCGCGGGCTAAAGGCACTATACGTTTCCCTGCCCAATTTATGCTCGTTGCGGCGATGAATCCGTGCCCGTGCGGCTATTTCGGAACGGGTGCGAGAAGGTGTAAGTGCACGCCCGGGCAGATTGAGCGGTATCTGTCAAAGATATCCGGGCCGTTGGTGGACAGGATTGATATTCATATCGATGTACCTGCGATAAGCTTTACCAAGCTTCGCTCGAAGTCAAGCCAGCTTGATTCAGCCACGATGAAAGCAGACGTGGTCAAGACCAGGGACGTTCAGACGAAACGCTTCGGCGACGACAAAGTAATGACAAACGCAAGAATGAGCCACAAGCAGGTTGAAAAATTTTGCAAACTTGATTCGGCGAGCGAGCAAATGCTCAAGCAGGCGATGACCGAATTCGGCCTGAGCGCCCGTGCTCATGATAAGATTTGTAAAGTGGCCCGCACAATAGCCGACCTTGCACAGGTCGAAGAGATTAGCCCGGAACATATCGCGGAAGCTATCAGCTATCGTAAGCTCGATAGAAAATTGTGAAATTCATCTTTTTCCGCTCAGGGCTAAAGCCCTCTTCGCTCAGAATGACAAATCATATTATGTTCTTGCAGAGGAAAAACTTGCATCAATATTCGGCTAAAAAACGGCCAATTTGAGTAAAGTGGCAATTTGATAAGACCGATACCAAGTAAAAAGGAGAAGGAGTGGTACTGTAGAAGCAGGATATTAATGAAACACTGCGATGGATAAATGAATAAGCGAAGGAGGAGGTATGTTAGCCCGAACAAGGGATGCAAAAACCTTTGTAGTGGCACTGATTTCGATAACAATCGGGACGGTAATCTTAAAGACTTTGGGCAATAATCCTGTCCCTGCTGGTGCATTTAGTCTTTCAGAGTATTGTTGCCTTGAGCCCATTGAAAAGGTGATATCTTCTCGTGCTGCCCAATCCAGTAGTCGCTGGAACCATATCGAGGTTTACTACAACGGCACCAAAGCCGGTAACCTCGAGCAACGGGCCTTACTCAATGGTCTGACCAGGCCGGAGGATATCAACTGCCACTTTGTTATTTGCAATGGTCTTGGTGGCGGCGATGGCCAGATACAGCCATCCGGAAAATGGCAGGAACAACGCTCTATCATACCGGACCAAACCTCGTGCGATGTCGGTCAGGCTATCCGCCTCTGCATTATAACCAATGGCGCAACCACTCGCCCAACTGACTGTCAGATAAAAAGGACAGAGGCGCTGGTAGAAGGGCTGTCCAGAAAGTTCAACATTCCGCCTGAATCCATCTATTACCGCGACAATTGGTGGTAGCGGCAACTTTAGATGAAAATCCACGAAATAGTTTCTACGGCATCTTTTCTCTTATAGGACTTGGAGATTTGAGCAGTCCCATAAAGGTGCTATAACTGGAAATTTATTTAGGTATATATGAAAAGACGAATCGTACATTGAGGCACCTATTCGATATGACCGACAAATTACATATAAAGCGAAAGCAATATACAGGGTATTAAACCGGGAATTCAGGATTGAAGTATTGTGTAAATAAGGGGGCGGGTGCCGGTATCTGGCAAGTGAAATTTAATAAATGAAAGGAGTCGATAATAATGTTGTTGAAAGAGTCAAAGGGACTGCTGCGTATGATTTTAGGTTGTCTCGGCGGTCGGTTCAGCATGGATATTGGCATCGACCTTGGTACTTGTACTACCTTGATAAGTGCGCGTGGTAAAGGTATTGTCCTCAATGAACCGTCTGTAGTTGCCGTTGGCAAAAAAAGCAATATTGTTTTGAACAAAGGTAACGCAGTTGGTTCGGTTGCTCACGAAATGCTTGGCAAAGCACCCGGCTCAATTAATGTTGTAAGACCTCTGAGAAATGGTGTAATCAGTGACTTCGAAATCACTGAGGCAATGCTAAGTTACTTTATCAAAAGGGTGCGTGGCAGGGGCAAAGCAAGCTTAGTCAAACCTCGCGTGGTAATTGCCGTGCCAAGTGGAATAACTGCGGTTGAACGCCGAGCTGTCATTGACAGTACCGAACGTGCGGGAGCCCGTGAGGTTTATCTGGTTGATGAGCCAATGGCGGCGGGAATCGGGTCCGGACTACCTGTCGCAGAGCCTACTGCCTCAATGATTGTGGATATTGGTGGCGGAACCACGGAAGTCGCCATAATAAGCTTGGCCGATACTGCCTCTTGTGAATCAGTCCGCATTGGGGGCGACGCTATGGATGAGGCGATAATTAATCATCTCAAGAAAACTTACAACCTGCTTATTGGTGAGGCAAGAGCTGAAAAAGTGAAGATAGAAATCGGTTCTGCCGTCCCTCTGGAACAAGAATTAACAATGGAGGTAGCCGGCAAAGATACGATTACAGGCCTGCCGAGAAAAGTCCTTTTGACAAGCGAGGAAATTCGTGAAGCCATTCGTGAGCCTATTGCTGCAATCATAGATGTGGTTACGGCAACCCTGGAAAAGGCCCAGCCGGAATTGGCGGCCGATTTGATAGATAACGGCGTATATATCTGCGGCGGTGGCTCACTGTTGCGGGGAATGGATACGGTACTGGCAAATGCGACCGGCTTAAAGGTCGAAAGAGCCGAGGGACCACTGAACTCTGTAGCCCAAGGCACCTGCATATACATAGAAAATCTGGAGCAGTGGAAAGACACAATAGACCGTAGCAACTATGGTTGGGAATAAAAAGTATGACTGACAGACGAAGGTTGTCGTGTCTCGGCAAAAGTTGGATACGATGAGCTAATATGGCGAAGAAACAAATCAAACTCTTCGAACGAATGTTACCTGCCTGGCTTATGTTGGCTGGGCTTTTTTTTCTTTTTGCTCCACAAAGTTTAACGAGCAAGTTGCAATTCGCATTTGTTCGCATTTTTCACAGGCCTTTAAGCATCTGTAGAAGCTTCACACTTTTCACATGCGGACCTCAATCATCTGCAAATGTTGTCAACCGCAGCGAATATATCAGACTCCGGAATCATCTTACTAACAATATGCAATTGTTACATCAAGAGCGTCAAAAGGTCGAGAAACTGTCGCGATTGCACGACAGATTTGTTTGGGAAGGCGTGAATTTTGTGTTAGCTGATATCATCACATTCTTTATAGACGGCTCGCGTAGTGAGTTTATTATCAACCGCGGCAAAGATGATGGATTGGCCAAGGGCCAGTTCGTCTTGGGCCGCTGCAGTATTGTCGGAACCATATCCGACCTTGATTCTCGCACAGCTCGGGTACAGTTGGTTACGGACCCAAAATCCAGAATAGCGGTAAAGGTGGCAGAATTAGATGTGGGGAGCATAATGCAGGGTAATGGCAACGGTTCAGCCGGGATTCGACTGCTTCCGATAAAGTATAAAATCAAAATTGGCGACATTGTTTATGTCCGAAAAAGCCCCGGGTTCCTGGACACTTCGATAATTGTAGGAACAGTGTCCCAGTATAAAAGCGATGATGAAAATCCTTTGCTTTGGGATATAACGGTCAAACCGGCCTGTAACATACAAATACTGAACAGCGTAACCGTCATCATAATGAATCCGCACGAGCAGCAGGTGAATATGTTGAGCCAGCCAGTGAATTCCCATGTGGCCGGTAAAAAATAAAATAATGTATCTTAAAAATTGATTAGGGGATTAAGAATGAGTCGTCATCCTTTCAATTCGTACGGAAAGCGAAAACGCCGAAGCCGAAAATGGGTATATGTAATTCCAGTATTATTAATTATTATTGCAGCAAAAGCTTTTATGCACGGTTCTAATCCTGCTACTACTTTTGGCAATGAAGACGAATTCAAGGTCTCTATGGCTGATGCCCAAACGGAGAACAGTACGGTGCTGTCTGCACCGATAGCTATACCGGAGCCGAACCTGCGTAAAATAGCCGTTCCAACTTCTGAATCTACGCCCGAGTCAACCACGCTTATTAACGAGGTTACGACTTACATCAATGCGAAACCTCCCAGAATTATAGACGCACGTGACGGGCTAAACAAGACATTGTCAATACCAATGACCCAGCGGCAATTGGCGTTTGTTAAGGGGCAACTCTCAAAACTTTCTAAAAAATGGTTGTTCAGCAGAAGCGTTTCCCCACGGGACAAACTTTGCACTCATTACAAGGTTAAGCAGGGTGACCAATTTAGAACTATTGGGAGAAAATTCAAGGTACCATACGGGATTCTTATGCAGATTAACAATATTAGCAACCCAAGGACCCTGCAGGCAGGAGAGACGATAAAAGTTATTAATGGCCCGTTCCATTGCAGAGTATATCGTTCGACTTTTACGATGGACCTGTATCTTCAGGATACTTTTGTGCGAAGTTTTTCCGTAGGTCTGGGAAGGCCTGGTACAGAAACACCGACAGGGCGTTGGGTCGTCAAATCGGGGGGCAAACTGATATCACCTGCCTGGACTGACCCAATTACCAGCAAAACATACGAAGCCGAAGACCCTGATTATCCTTTAGGGTCAAGATGGATAGGGCTGGAAGGTATCGAAGGAGCCGCAAAAGACAGGACCGGCTTTGCTATTCACGGCACAAGGAATCCGGAAGAAGTAGGTACGGCAGGGTCACGGGGGTGTATTCGCCTTTACAACAACGATGCGATACTGGTATATGATTTATTGATGGCCGGGTTATCGCAGGTGATAGTAGTCGAATAGAAAATGACCTGGTGCTTTTGGGTTGCATCGAAGAGCCAATGGATTAGCTATGCTGATATTAGGAAGTAGCCATAGCATATAAACTGTAATTCATATTGTTCAGATGTTCAGATAGTTGTCAGTTATGATTAAATCCGGACTTGCGGCCACTTTTTTGGTGCGCGTAGTAAAACTGGGCATAATTTCCTCTTCTCCATAGGCCTATAAAAACCCTTCTCTCTCCGCTGAACGTCGGCAAATAGTTTCTTGCACACCGTTTTGTGATTATTCACTTGAATTGAAGCAGTCTTTGTGGTATAATTTTACTCACAACTCAGGGATGGGGGTCACAATAGCGACAAGCTTTTCTAAATCATAGGGACAACGAGTTTCTTGCGAAGGGGGGTGTCCATTGCGAAAAAGAAGAGTTAAAGGTTTTTGTGGTATCTTCACAAATCCTAAGCTGGTCATCACTACGGTTTTTCTGACGGCAATCGTTTGTGCACTGAGTTATATCGTTGGTATGAGCTATGCAAATGCTAACAGCCGAATAACTTTACTCAACGCCACTGTCGCCGGGACAGATACTCTCATCCGACCAACTTTGAGTGAACCTGGAACGAAGGCGGGGCCCGAGCAAGCTCGGCCAAACAACCCCGCGTATGACCACTTAGTCAATTCCGAAGGTGTCATCAAACGCAATACAAATCCCCCGGGAACCTCTGGGCAATCTGGTGAATGGGAAACCATACAAATGCGTGTAACCGCATATTGCCCGTGCCGAAAGTGCTGCGGCATGTTTTCTGATGGCGTAACGGCCTGTGGGCACAAAATACGCCCGGGTGACTCCTTTGTAGCCGCTGACAAAAGATACCCGTTCGGCACCGAAATAATTATCCCCGGCTACAAAAACGGCGAGCCCGTAAAAGTTCTCGACAGAGGGGGTGCCATTCGCGGAAACCGTCTTGACGTATTCTTTAACTCCCATAAGGAGGCTTTGAAATGGGGCGTGAAGAACCTCAACGTCAAAGTACACCGCAAATAATACAACCAAACCGGGCACGAAAAATAACAAACAATCAAACAGAACGATAACACAAAGTTACTCTATTACTCTATGAGCATAGAAGGCCGGGTTTACTTTAGCTCGGCCTTTCGTCTGCGTCCCACCGAATCATTTAGCTAATAAAAGTGGGTTTGCAAAAGATACAACGGATAAAATTTTTTGCCCCCGGCTGCCGGCTTGTGTTGGGTGTTGTTTTATGATACAAGGACGGTGATTTTTATGGGTCGTTGTTACAAGGTAAATCAAATCCAATTTGCTTTTTTGGCTTAACCTGGGCTGAATTTGTGCCGATACAACAGTCAGAAGTTATGGAAACCATATTGTCTTGAGCCGAATTAGGAGAATTAAAAATGGGGATCCAGAATTGGTCGGACGATGTTATTCTTGTTGATTTGCCCCAGGAACCGAATATGGGCGAAGAGCTCAAAACCGTTACAGGGATTGTTCGTGACAGAGGCAACTGTGACGTAGTGGTTGATTTTTCGAGCGTTGATATTGTAACTTCTTCAAGTCTTTCGAAGCTCCTGAAGCTGCGCAAGTTATTGGCGGATTGCAGTCACAAGCTTGTTTTTTGCAATGTTGCCGCCGCAACCAAAGGCATTTTTACGGTAACGGGCCTTGACGGAGTCTTCGAACTTGTAGATGATAAATTCGTCGCTTTAGCCAGCCTGCAGATTGTCCATTAGGTAAATCGATGACCCATTTTTTGGTTTTTTTACAAGGGCTGTACAAAACAACCTCCGTATGCCGAGGTATAACTAAAACTATCCGGCACAAAGAGGTACGCCGTTAAAAATAATATCGTACAGTCCTGTGCCAAATCCTTCCAGAAATTCATCTCGCATCTGAGCAGACAATTGAGTCTGCCAAAAACAAAATTTGTCGGACAATTCCTTTGTGGAATCCTGTTTTTCAACCAATCTGATACAGCAGGAGTGGAAACCGGTGCGGCGAGCCAGCAGTATGAAGTGATTCCGCATTAACCGCTGCAACCGTATTGAAAACGGTTGTTGCGCAAAAAAAGACCGGTTTTCGACTCTGAAACCGACCTTCTTTAATGCTTTACTGTTGAAAATAAATCGACATTTGGTGCGTAGATAATCACGGTTGTTTCTTCAATCTGCCTGATGAGCTCAATGGCGGAGGGGCTTTCTAACTGCGTGACCTTGCATTTATCAAGGCAGCTAAAAGGATATGTCTTAACCTGTCAACAGTGAGCTTGTTGAGATAATCCTCGGTAAAATCCAATCTAAATCTGCCTCTGAAGTTTCTGATTTGTCTTTTAAGCTCGTCACTGCCCAGAGAAGCGATTGAAGTTGCTGTTCGTTCGAAATATTCTCTCGATGCCATGGCCAATACCTCTGAAAAGCTATTGTTTTAAGTTGAATTTATACTACTGGTATCGTCCCCGGCGTTGAGCTACTTTTGCGGAAAATTCTCTCCGGCGGGCTCAAATACCAAAACTGACTTATTATTGGGCCAAAATTTTTTTGTCATTTGACTGATAGTCTGATAACTTTTGGTTATGAAAACAGATAAACTAAATTATGACTTGCCGGCTGGGCTGATTGCTCAGCAGCCGGCTGGCATTCAAAACGACTCGCGTTTACTGGTTTTCAACCGGCTCAACGGCGAGCTAATCGACAGTCGTTTTAGCAGGATTGGTGATTTTTTATCGGCCGGAGATTGTCTTGTTCTCAACGATACAAAGGTTTTGCAGGCTCGTTTTTTCGGCCGACGCGCCAGAGGAGCCAATCTGGAAGGATTATTTCTAAACGAAAACACCACGGGTGTTTGGGAAGTGATGCTGAAAGGTACTCGTAAAGTAAAAGTCGGCGAGACCATCTATCTAAGAGACAAAGAAAAGCAGGATTTCTGCAGGGCAGAGGTTCTCCGGAAATTAGAGGGGGGTAGATGCCGGCTGAAGATAGAGACAGATGCAGATACGGAAACTATCCTTGAGAGAATAGGTTTTCCTCCGCTGCCGCCATATATTAAACGGGGCGACAATCTATCCATTGCGGCGATGGATAAGGTACGGTATCAAACGGTATACGCCCGGAAAACCGGGGCGGTTGCGGCACCGACAGCGGGGCTGCATTTTACCCGTCGGCTAATCGAGCAACTAAAAGACGCCGGCATCTACTTTGCATTCGTAACACTGCACGTAGGGCTGGGGACGTTTAAGCCGATAACTGCAGAGAATATCGAAGAGCATAAAATCGAGCGGGAGCAATTCAGTATCGATGAAGAAAATGCCCTGCTAATAAATTCAGCAAAGGAAAAGGGCGGAAGAATAATCGCCGTGGGCACAACTTCGGTGCGGACGGTGGAGACGGTAACTTTTGGCTCACGGGTGAAAGCTGCCGGAGGAGAAACGGCACTATTCATAACGCCCGGGTACAAATTCAAGTTAGTCGATGCTATGGTAACAAATTTTCATCTGCCCAAATCGACCCTGCTTGCGCTGGTGGCGGCCTTTGCCGGTCTGGAAAACATCCTTGCCGCCTACCGCCACGCCATTGAGCGGCGATATCGCTTTTACTCTTATGGCGATGCGATGCTGATAGTGTAGCGGTGGGTACTTACGCCAGGTACAGTTTGTCCTTCGGCTTGATTTTAGATATCTGATTCAGCTTTGCTTTGATGTCATCTTCTTGCAGGGCAAAACTCGGTGCTATTTCGATGAGGCAATCGAGCGAGCCGTCACTTCGTCTCGGGGTGGCCAGGCCGGCTGATTCGAGCCAATCAGCAGCACGAGCAACCATCATCTGCTTTGCGGTTTCGACACTGTCAACACCGGCGGCATTTTTGGTCGGAGCGAATTCCTGGCTTCGCAGCGTCTGCAAAATTACTGACTTCGAGGCAAAAGGCAAGGCATCGAAAACGAAGGATTCCAGCTTTATACCATTGGGCTCGGTTGGTTGCACAGTATTTCCCTGCTGGTCGATGTACGGAATTTTTTTGACGGCTTTGTGCAAAGGCAAACTAAAGCCCTTACTGTTTAGCTCTTCAACGAAGCTGCGACTGATAATGTGGATGGCGATACTGCCGAGCCTGAAGACCAATGAGCCATCGGGGTTTCGTTTTTCCGCCGGCTCATCAGGCCAATCGCTATATTCGATGACTTTTACCCTGCCATCGACGAGACAGAAGTTGCCGACCCTTTCCTTTGGCCCGGTCTTTAGCACGGCCTTTGAAGACATCTCGGCCTCATCAAGAGCGTGCAGACCGATAAAAAGGGGGTCAAAAATATGAACAAGAGGATTATCAACCTGCCAATAGCTTATGAATTCTATACCGCGTTTCCTCATATCTTCGAGAGCGCCACTTTTATAAAGTGCTTTCAGACTCCCCCCGTGGCCATCGGGTGAGCAAGCTATATCGGCGTAGTCGGCCATCAGGATTTTGCCGTCGAAACTAAAATTCGGCAGTGTGCCCTGCTGGAATATAAATACATCCTTCCCGTGCAGGCCGTAATAATCGTTCGAGCGAAAAATCTTTATGGTCTCAGTGTGGTTCAAAGGACTGGTCATAATATACCAGGGGCAAACGGCCTGATATCTTTCTGAGACTGCCGCGATAGATTCGGCAAAGATTTGAAACAGCGTTTTGTTTTTGACAGGGCTGATGGGAAAATTCCCTTTTGGGGCGTCGAACCCGAGTCGGGTTCCCTGCCCGCCGGCGACGACGAAGGCGGCCACTTTGCCGGCAGATATCAACTCTCTGCCCAATTCTGCGGCTCCGGCATATTTGCGCTCCTGCTCAAGGCTGGACGGCACAGGGCTGTAGGATGGAGCAGGTTTGAAACCGGCTGCCACGACAGCAGAAGCGGGGGTTTTGATGTATTCAGCGACCCAATCGTCTATTTTCGAGAAATCCAGTCCTTCAATTTGTGTAAGCAAATTTTGTTCTTGGACCGTCTTCAACCGGTCCCAAAATGCCAAAAGATGGCTCTGATTGTGCCTTTTCAGCAGTCTTTTCGTGTTTTCAAGGGTTTTTTTGATAATCATACCTGCGATTCCAAACCGAAAACAATGATATTAGGCGAATTGCGTAAATTTTCAAGAAAGTTAGGAAAATTTAACAAAATTTATTTGACAGACGATAGATTTTGTGTTAGGATTCAAGTTAGATGGATAGATAGGTAGGTTTTAAATGCTTATTATAACTTAAACCAGCTATCATATTTTAAGTAACTTCATCTTCACACCTCAAACCTACCCGTCAGAAATGATGTCTGTCTTTGGGTACAAAATGTATTGTCGATGCGACAGAAGTCGTAAGCGCCGAAAGTGCGCGCTAACCTGTCGGTAAGACTTTGTCCGAAGAATTTAAACCGGTCGCTCTCAGGCGAAAAAAATGGAAAGTTAAAGGGATTCGCGAGAAAAATAACACTATTGCATGCGTGTGCAGATGATTGTATTTATCTATTAAAAGATAATGAAAGCGGGCTTAGGAGCGGCTGGGCTTGCGAATCTCGAAAAAGTAAAGGAGAAAAATCATGAAAAGGAAAGGTTTTACATTAATTGAGCTGTTGGTCGTGATTTCGATCATAGCGCTGCTGATGAGCATCCTGATGCCGGCTCTGGCGAGGGTTCGTGAACTTGCTTCACGAGTGGTCTGCGGGACGAACTTGTCCGGCATCGGTAAGGCAATGGGTATCTATGCCAACAATAACGAATCCGGCCGCTTCCCGCGAGCAGGGGGCAGAAACGGCATATTGGGCACCGTAAGTGCCTGGAACGACCCTGACGAAGCTGTCGCTTTTGCCAGCAACACAGCAACTATTACGTCCAGTCTCTGGCTCCTGGTAAAAGGTGACTATGCGACGGCGAAGCAGTTTGTTTGCGGGAGCGACCCCGACACCGACGGACAATTCAGGATCGCCGACCCTTATTCGGTTTGGGATTTCGGCCCCACTCCAGTTGACTATTGCAGCTATGCTTATCATATGCCCTATGACGATGCCAGTGGGTTCAGCTTTGGAATGACCTCAGCAAGCAATCCCGGTCTGCCGGTGGCGGCCGACAGGAACCCAGGCGATGACAGTGAGAACTCCCGCGCCCATCAAGACGAGGGCCAAAACGTACTATTTGTAGATGGTCACGTGAACTTTGAAAGAAGCGAAGGAGGCAGGGCCGGCCGGGAGTGCGGTCTCAATGACGATGACATTTATTCGGCCGACGACGGCGGTCTTGCACCGGTGGATAGATATGATTCATACCTGATAAATTGAGCCGACCACCTAATGAGATTAGAGGTTAGTTCCTGAGAAACGTGTCATCCAGCGGCCTTATGCGGTTGGGCATAAGGCCGCTTTTGCTACAACCCGGCCCGGCAAAACGGTATGATTAAAAAATAATGTAAGAATTCGCATTTTTTTGTATATGTGGACTGTCTCATTCGTCTTTATTATAGGAAAGGGTTCAGGAATTCCGGATTGGATGACTTTTCAGATGATATTCTGATTGCAGCCAGTCAGCGTGGCGATAAGAGTGCGTATGCACTCTTGGTTAAAAGGCACTACAGGCATGTCTTCGCGGTGTGTCTGGGTGTGGTTGCAAATGTTGACGACGCCGAAGATATTGCCCAGGATGTGATGCTAAAAGGTTTTTTGAAAATAAGTAAACTGCGTAGCAGCGAGCAATTCGGGCGGTGGATTCTGCGGATAGCTAAAAATCTTTGTATCGATTTTCTTCGAAGGGAAAAATGCGCAAGGGCCTCTCTGGCCAAACAGGCGGTGCAACAGCGACAAACAACGAATGAGAACCACGATTTGCAACAGGCCATCAGAGACTTGCCTCAAGAGTACCGGCTGCCTCTGGTGATGTACTACTTTGACAATAAAAGCGCAAAAAGTATTGCCGAAAAGTTAAACATTTCCCACTCGGGAGTGTGTCAGAGAATCAAAGATGCAAGGAGGCAATTGCACAAGCTGTTAACAGAAGGAGTGCATAATGGAGAGTAACTGTGACAAAATGAAAGAGCAAATTGCAGACCTTATTACTGGAATTCCGGCGGAGAAAGAAGCACAAACAATCGAGCAACACCTTAACGAGTGCTCGGCCTGTAGAGCGTATGCCCAGAGGATGGAGAAAGAAGAAGAATTACTAACCGGGTTCTTTGCGAAGTTTGATACGAATATGACAAGCCGGGAAGATGAAGCAATAAATATCATAAATCGCTTTGACGCATCCGGGCAAACCAACGTCGTCTCGCTCGGCAAAATGATTATGAAAAGCTTATTTGCAAAGCATGCGGCGGCGGCGGCGCTAATCGTTTTTGTAACATTATACTTCATAATAACTTTAACGTGGATTTCCCAAATAAATGAGTGTATTCGGCTTTGTATGTAGTATGAAGCTTGAATCCTGTTTAGGAATATAATAACTAAAACAGACCTAAAAACGGTTTGGGTCGCGAATCTTAAAAAAAGTAAAGGAGAAAATCATGAAAAAAAGAGGTTTTACATTAGTTGAGCTATTGGTCGTGATTTCGATAATAGCGCTGCTGATGGGCATTTTGGTACCTGCCTTAGCCAGGGCAAGAGCACTTGCCTATCAAATGGTCTGTTCGACAAACCTCGGCGGCATCGGCAAGGCAATGATATTGTATGCCCAAGACAGCGAGGGGGAATTTCCACGGGCAGGTGGTCCACAGGCCATCTGGAGCACCCTTGGAGCCGTAAACAACGTCGCGTGGCTGTTAGGATGGTCAGAGGAGAAAACCTTCGGAATCCCGCCCAATAACAAAGCAACTGTTACATCCTGCTTTTATCTTTTGGTGAAGTACGGTATGGCCTCGCCGAAGCAGTTTGTCTGTAAGGGTGATGATAATGTCATGCTCTTTAGACCTTCTATATTCAGCATGGCACCGAAAAATGGTATTTTTAGTACCTGGGATTTCGGCGACGGCGCCCAGGTATGGCCAGGCGAGTGCTGCAGCTACTCCTACCATATGCCTTTTAGTTTCCCCGACCCCAGACCAGGACGTATTGGAGACATAACGAATTTCGCCGTCGATGAGGTCAGTAGCGGGACCCGTCCTCTTTGTGCAGACAGAAACCCTTTCCTGGACGAGAACGCTGCTAATCCTGGAGTCGGCGACAATTGTGCGGCACACGGGGGGGATGGACAAAACGTCCTGTACAGGGACTTACATGTAAGCTTTGAGAAAAACCCCAATGTCGGTATCGGGGAGGATAACATTTGGACATACGGTGCAGGCACTTCACCCGGCTTTATCGGAGACGATGGTCCGCCGATCAATTACGAAGATGCGTACCTTGTGAATGAGTACCAGCAGGGAAATCTTCCGTAGATTCACATTAAGTGCCCTAAAATTTTTGCTTGAGCAGTTTTCAAGCGGCCTTGTGCTATTGAGTACAAGGCCGCTTTTTCTTGCAAACAATCAAAAGCTGTACATACAGCAGCAATGCGATTACACATTATAACGCACCTATTTAATTTTAACGCCCGCCAAATTATATAACTCCATAAGAGCAAAAGGATTATCTTTTTACATAAGCGCACTTTTAAAATAGGTGCGGTATTAGACAATATAAAATACAATTTGTCTTTGGGCGGCATTTATGTTAGATTGCATATCTTGATTTTTCAGGGAGTGCGAAATTGGGGCAAACACTGATATACAAGATACTTTCCGAACATCTGATTGAAGCCCCCTTTCCTGCCTCCGGCAGCAGGCAAAGGGGCGGGGAGCAGGTTGGCATCCGGATTGACCAAACACTTACGCAGGACGCTACTGGAACGACAGCGTTTCTCCTGTTTGAATCAATGGGAGCAGGCAGAGTCAAAACGCAGCTTTCGGTCAGTTATATCGACCACAATATAGCCGGCTTCGGGCCTGAGAACCACAACGACCACTTATACCTGCAGACGATAGCCGCAAAGTGCGGGGCCTATCATTCGCGGGCAGGCAACGGTATCTGCCATCAGGTTCATCTGGAGCGGTTCGGCAAGCCGGGCGCGACACTTCTCGGCAGCGATTCACATACGCCAACCTGCGGGGGAATCGGTATGCTGGCCATCGGCGCCGGCGGGCTGGATGTGGCAGTGGCTATGGCGTCAGGGGCGTTCTACCTGAGATGTCCGAAAGTCTTGGGCGTAAAACTTGCCGGACAACTGGGTGATTGGGTCTCGGCCAAAGACGTTATTCTTAAACTGCTCAGCATCCTCACGACGAAAGGCAATGTGGGCTGGGCGGTGGAATATTTCGGCGAAGGCGCCTCGGAGCTGTCAGTGCCGCAGCGTGCAACGATAACGAATATGGGGACGGAGCTGGGCGTGACAACGAGCATCTTTGGCAGCGATGAACAAACCAGAAAATTTCTCGCCGCCCAGAAACGAGAAAAAGACTATCAGCCACTGGCGCCTGATTCGGACGCCGAATATGACCGTGTCATCGAAATAAATCTGTCGCAGCTTGAGCCGATGGCGGCCTGTCCGTCTTCCCCTGATAATGTTAAAACCGTCAGGGAAATCGCCGGCCTCAAAGCAGGTCAGGTAATAATAGGCAGTTGCACAAATTCGAGCTTTGCAGATTTAATGATGGTGGCAAAGGCATTAAAGGAGAGGCGAATAAACAATATGGTCGAATTTGCAGTCGCTCCCGGCAGCAGAGAGGTTTTGAATATGCTGGCTGAAAACGGGGCACTGGCAGATATGATTTCGGCAGGCGCTCGCATTCTTGAGACCGGCTGTGGTCCGTGCATCGGCCAGGGGCTTTCGCCGGCCGACGGCGTGGTGAGTCTGCGCACGTTCAACAGGAATTTCGCCGGCCGAAGCGGAACGAAAGACGACCGGGTCTATTTGGTTAGCCCCGAAACAGCGATGGGTTCAGCTTTGACCGGGCAAATTACCGACCCGCGAGAACTGCCTGAAATGTTCGGAATAGAATATCCAAAAATCGAATTGCCGAACGAATTTATGGTCAATGACAATATGATAGAAAAGCCCATAAGTGAAAAAGAGACCGCCAGAGTAAAAGTCCTGCGCGGACCCACGATTGTCGTGCCGCAGATGCCGCCGCCCCTGCCGGGAAAACTGATGGGCCAGGTTTTGATTAAGTGCGGTGACAAGATAACCACCGACCATATTATGCCGGCCGGCCCTTTCCTGAAACT
>CAZQYB010000049.1:0-16515 GCA_964597535.1 uncultured Pirellulales bacterium
ATCATCTTCTCAGGAAACTGATATTCGCCGTAGTTGTTCGAACATCTGGTGATGTTATATTTTACACCCCAGGTATGGCCAAACGCTTTTACAAGATGGTCTGCTGCCGCTTTACTGGCTGAATAGGGTGAATTGGGACTTAGCGGTGTTTGCTCGGTGAACTTGCCTTCCTGCCCCAGCGAGCCGTACACTTCATCGGTCGAAATCTGAATGAACCGCTCCAACTCTTTATCACGTGCAGCTTCGAGCAGCGTCAATGTGCCCGTGACATTTGTTTCTATAAAAACCTTCGGCTCAGTAATCGAGCGGTCAACATGGCTTTCGGCTGCAAAATTAATAATCGCATCTATTTGATATTGGTCGATGAGTTTTTCAATCAGCGTCCCATTACAAATGTCGCCTTTAATAAATTTGTGGTTGCGATGGTCCAGGAAGCCGGCGAGATTTTCAAGATTGCCGGAATAAGTAAGCTTGTCGAGATTAATAACAAAGCAGTCGTTGTGCTCGGAAAGCACCATTCGAACAAAATTGCTCCCTATAAATCCTGCTCCGCCTGTTACTAAAATCTTTCTCATAATTGAGTTAAGAAATGCTCCAACGGCCCTTGCCACTGCTCGATTGGTTCACCAAGCAAAGCTCTAATTTTCCCACAATCAAAACGGCTGTTCAACGGCCTTGCAGCAGCGGTCGGGAAATCCGCACTTTTACAACTACTTAAATCGACAGACATATCAAGCTTATCAAAAATGAACTTCGCTATCTCATATCGGCTGACGTAGCCGGCACTTGCAAAATGAAATATACCTTCCGGCTTCTTCCGCAGCAATCTGCAAATTACCTTCGCCACTTCCGTTGTGGCAGTCGGCGAACCTATCTGGTCGTCAACAACTCTTAACTTTTTGTTCGCTTTTGCACGCTGGATTAACCTGGCCACAAAATTTTCGCCGCTCAGGCCGTAAGTCCATTCGATACGCATTATACAATGGCGGCATCGACTTTCAACTAAAAGCCGCTCACCTGCCAATTTGCTTTTGCCATATATATTTATTGGATTCGGCGGGTCGGTCTCAACATAAGGTCGCTCTAACCTGCCGTCAAAAACAAAATCCGTACTGATATGCAGCAGCCACACGTCGGCCTCTCTTGCAAAAGCGCCCAGACGCCCTGCCGCTGTGGCGTTGACCTGGTATGCCTGCTCAGCTTCACTCTCAGCTTTATCGACATCGGTATAAGCGGCGCAATTAACAACAGCATCGGCAGAAGTAACAACCTCTTTTAACTGTTGTGAATTGGTTACATCAAACTCCGGCAGGTCAAGTACTGTTGTGTTAAATCCCCGCTTCTGACAGGCCGGAGCCAAATCGGAGCCGAGAATACCTCTGCCGCCCAATATAACCACCCTGTCCTCAGCCATCCTTGCGCGCCCAGTCGTAGGGGATGTCATTGTCGTGTGGGTCGGTGCGGAATTCATCGGGCTCCGAGTAGTTATAGACTTCGGATACCATGTTTACTATATAAGCCTCGGTCTGGCCGACACACATCCAGCCATGCAGGACACCGGGTGGTATTCGCACCAGGCAGGGACAATGCTCACCCAGATAGAGTTCGTTTACAATACCCTGCGTCGCCGAGTCTTTGCGTTGGTCGTAGAAGGCAACCTTCACCGTTCCTTTGATGACGTAGAAATGGTCGGTCTGCTTTTTGTGGTAGTGCCAGGCCTTGACGACGCCCGGATAAGTCGTAGTAAAATACACCTGCCCAAACTTCTCAAACCACGGGTCGTCCGCTCTCATTATCTCGCCAAGCCGGCCACGCTCATCCGGTATGACCTTTGCCCGGCGAACCCCAAGTCCGTCAATCAAAGCTCCGGAACCCCGCACGATTAATCCTTCATCTGAAAAAACTGTTTTTAACGTCGCGGCTTTTTTAGTCATTGAGGCGGCTCCTTTATAACCAATTCGTTAGCTCTGTTAAGTGATGCGAACGTTCCGGCATCGGTCCACCAGCCATCAAGGATATCATACGCTAACTGACCTTTTGCAATATAAGCGTTGTTGACATCGGTGATTTCAAGTTCCCCACGAGCCGATGGTTTGAGTTTTCGTATGATATCAAAGACTGATGCATCATAAAAATATATGCCGGTTATGATAAAATCAGACTTCGGTTTTTTCGGTTTTTCTTCGATACTTATAACCTTTCCTTCGGATACCTCGGCGACACCAAAACGCTGAGGGTCCGGCACCTGTTTGAGCAGTACTCTTGCGCCTGTCTGTTGAGAGGTGAACTTCTCGGCATAATCTTTTAGACTTGCTTGAAAAATATTGTCACCAAGAATAACGGCTATGGGCTGTCCTTGCGCGAAATTCTCGGCCAGCCCCAGGGCCTGTGCAATTCCGCCCGCCTCATCCTGAACCTTGTACGTAAACTCACAGCCGAACTCTCTGCCCGAGCCTAACAGGCTGACCACGTCGCCCATATATTCAACGCCCGTCACAATCAATATCTGTTCGATGCCGGCCGAGGTCAGTTTGCCAATCGGGTAATAAACCATAGGCATCCGCCCGATAGGAAGCAAATGCTTGTTTGTAACCTTGGTTACGGGCATCAGGCGCGACCCCGTACCGCCAGCAAGCACAACACCTTTGAGAGTCACCATCGGCCTTTTCCAAAATAAAGTTTCAGTGATACGGGTCTGTTACTGCCCTCAAAACTGCCTGAGAAAACGCAAATCATTTTCGAAAAGCAGGCGAATATCTGTTATGCCGTACTTCCTCATAGCAAGCCGTTCTATACCAAAACCGAAAGCCCAGCCGGTATATTTTTCGCTGTCTATTCCAACAGCGTCAAAAACGTTCGGGTCAACCATACCGCAGCCGCCCATCTCTACCCAGTTCTCTTTTCCGCTCTTGTCCGTCAAAAGCAAATCCACTTCGGCGCTCGGCTCGGTGAATGGGAAGAAGCTCGGCCGAAACCGCCATTTTGTATCAAGGCCCAGAAACGCGTGCATGAACTGGTTAACCGTAGTTTTCATATCAACCATACTAATGCCCTCATCAACAACCAGCGCCTCAAGCTGATGAAACATATACATATGCGTCGCATCGACGGTATCCGGCCGATAGACGCGGCCCGGGGCGACAACCCGAATAGGCGGCTTCGTATTTTCCATAACACGAATTTGAATCGTCGATGTCTGGCTCCGCAAAAGGGTATTATCGTCAATATAAAAATTATCCAACGGGTCTCTTGCAGGGTGCTCAGGAGGGATATTCAGCGCTACAAAATTATGCCACTCGTCTTCAACTTCTGGGCCATACGCGACGGCAAAGCCCATTCTGCCGAATATTTCCAGCAGCTCATTTATGGTTTGTGTAATAACGTGCGGTTTGCCAATGTTGGCTGGTATCCCCGGCAGAGTAACATCTATAAACTCCCGTGCTTCCTGCTGCGACTGCGATAAATTGTTTTTCAGCCGCTCAAACGCTCCACTGACCTCTTTTTTTATCTTGTTCGCAAGTTGACCTGCCTTACGTCTTTGGTCAGCGGGAAACTGGCCTATTTGGCTGAGCATTTGAGTGACTTGTCCCTTTCGACCTAAGTATTTTATCCGGAAGTCTTCCAGAGCTGCTAAATCAGTAACCTTTTTCAGGCCGGCAAGGGCTTCTTTACCGATTTTTTCGAATTGCTCAAGCATTGAAGCTTCCTTCTTTGTTCGTCAGAGCATTTTGGGATTTGGGTTAGCCAGTAGCAGCTTTGGCCGCCTCAACGACCGCATCGAATCCCTTTGGGTCATCTATGGCGATTTCACTTAGCATTTTACGGTTCAGTTGGATGTTGGCTTTTTTGCAGCCGTTGATAAACTGGCTGTATCTTATATCCCGCTGCCGACACGCTGCGCTAAGGCGTATAATCCACAAACCTCGGAAATCTCTTTTACGTCGTTTGCGGTCGATTCGAGCGTTGACGGCTGCTCGCATGCCGGCCTCTTTGGCCAGACGATAAATATGACCTGCGGGTCCGCGATGTCCCTTTACTGATTTGAGGATTCGTTTCTTTGCATGGTGTCTTGCTGCTCCTTTTCTAACTCTTGGCATATCAGCTTTCCTTTAAGAACCTTCATTTTTCCAGCTTGCTGGCGGCAGCTGATTTGAAGGGACCCCATTTTGCGACACATCGCAAAATGGGAACCCGAGCCGAGAAGCAAGCCCGCTAAATAGATTATCGATTAGGCACCTCATTATGCAATAAGCTGCAAAATGGGAACCCTTATTTTCTACTGATTATCCTTAATCTATTCCAATTATCAATCGCTAATCATCAATCCCGGCTATTTACACAGTCGGCTTTTGGCTGTTTTAGCAACCGCACCGGTAATAATTTCTGAACCTCGTATTCGCCTTCGGCGTTTGGCGTTTTTACCGCTCATAAGATGGCCGCCGCAGGAGCGTTTGCGCTTTAGCTTGCCGGCAGCGGTGATTTTGACTCTCTTGGTCAAACCCTTATGGGTTTTCTGTTTCGGCATTTAGCGGATTCCTTCAAAAAACATATCAGAAACAATCAAAAAATGTAAAGCTCGGAATTTACGCTATTTGCGGCCATCGGTCAATACCAAACCTTTGAATTTTGCAAAAAATTAACAAATCGACTTCCAGAGACGACAACATTTTCCATTGGGGGATTTTGCACAGATTAACAGGCGGAATGCGAATAAAAGCAGTAAAACGCTTCGTTTGCTCCGGCTGCTCCCGGCGGTTTTTTATTGACAGGAGGACTATTTTTCTGTATTATACGGTTTTAATGGACGACTATTTGTAATGACTTTTGATTTCTACCTTTAGAGAAAACCACCGGGATAAAAATGCACCGTAGGTAAAACCCAAGAAAGCAGATTTTTTTGCGTATTTTGGCGTCCGAACCTGGATTTGTAGTAAGGCAGAGGGTTTTTTGGAGATATTTCGATGTTTAGTAGAAAAACTATCCTACCAGTCTTAACGGTAATATTTTTTGTAGTTAGCGCCGGTTTTGCACAAACCCCTGAGGAAAACTGGAACGATTTTTTGCACTTCACAGGCATTGGCCATGATTTAGCCAAGGGGTACGCAC
Source organism: uncultured Pirellulales bacterium (assembly GCA_964597535.1). Classification (GTDB taxonomy): domain Bacteria; phylum Planctomycetota; class Phycisphaerae; order Sedimentisphaerales; family Anaerobacaceae; genus CAZQYB01. The sequence goes on from CAZQYB010000049.1 coordinate 5,107, forward strand.
AGGCTGTTCTCGACAGCAATCCCGACCCTGTAGAATTGCTTGCTCTAAGTGAAGCAAATCCGCAGGGTTACACGCTTTTATTAAGAGTTATTGACACCCACCCTGATGCCAAACTGGTCGAGCTCAGCAAAAAAATTCTCGATATTATCGAGCAGGGCAGATTCATGCGCCGAGCTGACCCGAAGATAATAGTAGCGGAGGTAAAAAGGCTAAGCACCACCGCTCGCGGCTGGCGTACCGCCGTCAAACGTCTCCGGAACGCCGGCGAATATGCAATACCATATATGCTCGATGCGATTGCCGACCATGACCGCAAAGAAGAATGGCCGAATATTATTCGGGCGCTTCCACTCATCGAAAGAGATGCAATCAGGCCCCTTGTCGCCGCCTTGCAGACTGATAACGTATCAGTTAAGACCGAGATAATAAAGGCGCTCGGCGAGATTAGCTATCCTCAATCGATGCCATATCTAAAGTATATTATCGAAAACGACGCTTCTCTTGAAGTTCGTAACATCGGCAAGCAGAGCATCAGGCAAATTAACCCTGCCGCCTTGAAGATTCCCGCCGCACAGTTGTTCTACAAGCTTGCTGAAAACTATTATTATCACGCCCAATCTCTGGCTCCGGCTGAAGATGCTGCTTTTGCCAATATATGGTTCTGGGATTCTACAGTTCGCCGACTCGTTCGTGAGAAGGTTGACAAGAGTTATTTCAACGAACTTATGTCGATGCGTACGTGCGAATGGGCCCTCAAAGCAGACCCAGAATTCGGCGATGCCATTGGCCTTTGGATAGCTGCCTACTTCAAGGCCGAGTCCGCAAATGTTGCAATGCCAAATTATTTCGGCCAAAACCACGCAAAGGCTTTTGTCTATGCCACCACCGCCGGACCCAAATATCTCCATCAGGCCCTTGCGCGGGCCATCAAGGACAGAAATGCCTATGTCGCACTTGGTGTTGTTGAGGCATTGGCCATCACCGCAGGTGAAAAATCATTGCTTTATCGGCTTGGCCCCGCTCAGCCGCTCGTTCAGGCCCTCTCCTTTGATGATAGGGCTGTAAGATATAGTGCGGCGATAGCAATTGCTGAAGCCGGACCCAAACAAAACTTCCCCGAAAGTAAGCTGGTCGTACAGAATTTAGCAGAAGCTCTTGGACAAAATTCAAAGCAGGTTGCTGAAAATCCGAACGTGTGGAATAAACAGTTAGCCGACAGTTATGCCGTCCGCGCAGCCGGGGCTATGCTCAAATTGGCTCAAACAAGAAACCGTGTTGTCGATTTATCTGCCGCCCAAAGCGCTCTTATAAGTGCAACAAAGGATGACCGGCTCGGCATTCAAATTCTTGCCGGCCAAGTTTTGGCTTATCTGGCTGGCTCCGATGCCCAACGCTCAATAGCAGCAATGGCCCTCGCCGAAACTAACGCTATGGCTGTGCGAATAGAGGCCTTTAAGTCCCTGGCTGTCTCGGCGAAAATCAATGCCAATCTGCTTGATAACAAAATGGTGGATGCCATTTATGCACTGGTCAGCTCATTAGAAACTGACCCCGACTTGCGCAGTACTGCAGCTTCTGCTTATGGTGCGCTTAATTTGCCCAGCCGCAAAGTCAAAGACCTGATACTTGACCAGACAAAAAGCTAAGACGTAACGGAAATCCCCGCGCAGGCGGGGACCCAGTTTGTTTGTCATTCCCGCGCAGGCGGGAATCCAGTTTTCCCTGGCGCATCGGAACCAAAAATAAATAACTGCTTTTGGATAAGATTTGCCTCCTATGTCCGCTGCTGTTCCCAGGGGCTTTTTTCTCTTACGCCGAACTCACCGACCACTTAATCCCTATCCGAAGCAGTAGATGATTTAGTAGAGTAATATCTGCAGCAAACTTATGGCTGGAAAAATATTTGTGGCCGCCGGTTGGGAAAATAAAACTCGGGCATATCCGTAAAGTAACACAGCAAATTAACCAGAACCAGAATCCTCCAAGAAATCGAAATCGTCCTGCTCATCCATTTCATCCAGCTTACCCAGTTCTGCAAATATATCAGAGTCTTCGACTCCCGAGTCGCCTATTGGCGTGCCTTTTTGTGACGATTTCTTCATAGCCGAGCCGGCCGTATTAACGTTCTTAGGCTGGCCATCAATCTGGAATACGAACGTTAAGGGACCCACCTTCACGGAATCACCGGCTTTAATCACCGCTTCGTCTATGCGCTCACCGTTAAGGTGAGTGCCGTTACGCGAGCCGAGGTCACGAATTTTCAATACTCCTTCGTGATGATTTAGTTCGCAGTGCCTTCTGGAAACCGAGGTTAGGGGAATGTACAAATCGCAATTAGAACGTCTGCCGATTACCGTAACATCACTGGGCAAGGGGAAAATCTTCCGTGAGCCCTTCTTTTTCAGCAGAACCAGGTTTACGTCCATTCGTCCGGCCTATTACTTTAACCCTCGCCGCAATCGTTTCAACGCTGTCATTCACAATACTGTAAAATAGGACCCTATTATACGCGCAGAAGCAGCACATAACAACAAATAAATGGAACCCTTTTTTGCAATACGTCGCAGAATAGCGACCCAATCGGGTAGTGATTAATATTGATAGAGCTTTGCGGTTCGGTTAAAGCTGCGTAACTCCCAGCTAATTCGAAACTTGCAAAACATACAATTTGCTATACAGTAGGTGCCGTTTGGCCTGCCATTTGTTTATTTGCTGACAGCCATTTTGGGCTGCTGGCTTTCGGAGAGACTGACTTGACAATTACGCTTAAACAGCTATATTTATAAGCGACTCCATTTTGTGGGTGCCTAAACGCAAAAAGGTGTTTCGGGGTCTCTGTAATACTTGGTATAATGGGGTCCTATGCACATACGAAAGACAGGTATCGGATAGATATATGGTACATGTGAAACTGCCCGACGGCAGCACATTAGAGATTACTGACGGTACAACTGCAAAACAATTAGCAGGACAAATAGGACCAGGCCTCGCAAAGGCAGCCGTAGCAGCAAAACTAAATGGGCAATTGGTAGATATATCCACGCCTATCACAGATGACGGAGCTGTTCAAATCATCACTCTCAAAGATGACGAAGGCCTCACAATAATACGGCATAGCTGCGCTCACATAATGGCCGAGGCGATATGCACCATCTGGCCCGACACAAAGCTCGTTTATGGTCCCACCGTTGAAGATGGTTTTTATTATGATATCGACCTTGACGAATCGATTCGCCCGACTGATTTCGAACGCATAGAGGAAAAAATGCGCGAAATCATCAAGGATGATAAACCGTTTATTCGAAAGGAAATGAGCAGAAGCGAGGCCCTCGCAAAATTAGCCGGCGATAAATATAAAACCGATAATATAAAGCACGCAGACAGCGACATTATCAGTTTCTACTCACACGGTGATGACTTCGAGGATTTGTGCCGCGGCCCACACCTGCCAAGCACCGGAAAATGTGGAAGCTTTAAGCTTATGTCCGTAGCCGGCGCTTATTGGCACGGCGACCCAACCCAAAAAATGCTCCAGCGCGTCTATGGCACCGCCTGGCCAACCAATAAAGAGCTTGACGAGCACTTGCAGAGATTGCAGGAAGCAAAGAAACGCGACCATCGCGCCCTGGGCAGGCAGTTAGATTTATTCAGCTTTAACGAAGCAGGCCCAGGGTTCGCATTCATTCACTCCAAAGGGATGATTATTTGGAACGAAATAGTGGACTATTGGCGAAGCGTTCACGATAAATACGGCTATCAGGAAATACAAACGCCAATCATTCTCAACGAAGAACTCTGGCATAAGAGCGGCCATTGGGACAATTACAAGGAGAACATGTACTTTACAAATTTTGATAACACCGACTATGCGATAAAGCCGATGAACTGTCCCGGCGGTTGCTTGGTCTATAAAACCCGCCAGCACTCATATCGAGAGTTTCCGATACGCGTCGCCGAACTTGGACTCGTCCATCGGCACGAAGCCAGCGGTGTTATGCACGGCCTTTTCAGAGTAAGGCAGTTCACCCAGGATGACGCACATATCTTCTGCACACCGGACCAGATAGAATCCGAAATTATTGGAGTAATTGAGCTTACTTTCGAGATATACAGGGCCTTTGGTTTTGAGGATTTCCGTATCGAACTCTCCACAAAACCCGAGAAACATATTGGCTCGGACGAAATCTGGGATATTGCTACAAATGCCCTCAAAGGCGCCCTCACCCACAAAAACATCGAATACAAAATCAATCCCGGTGACGGTGCATTCTACGGCCCAAAAATAGATTTTCACATAAAAGATTGCCTCAAAAGGTCCTGGCAGCTCGGAACAATTCAGCTCGATTTTTCAATGCCGCAGCGCTTCGGGCTGGCCTATACCGACAAAGATAACACCGAGAAAATCCCCGTTATGATTCACAGAGCCATATTAGGTTCCTTTGAGCGTTTCATCGGCATACTCATAGAGCACTATGCCGCTAATTTCCCTCTCTGGCTTTCGCCGCAGCAGGCAAGAATCCTTCCCATAAGTGAAAAAAGCAATGATTATGCCCACGCGGTTCAGGATAAAATAAAAGACGCCCATTTACGTTGCGACGTGGACTTCTCGAACGAAAAAATAAATGCCAAAATTGCAAAAGCCCACGCCGAAAAGGTCCCTTATATGCTCATCGTTGGGCCGAAAGAGGCTCAGTCCAATACCGTCAACGTAAGAATCCAGGGCATAAAGGAAAAAGAAACACTGGAAGTCGAGAAATTTATAACAATCGCACAAGGTAAAATTGCCGATAAAAAAATAGATTTAGCGCTCGAAACTGATAACTTATAACAGAAAAGGGCAGAACGAAAAACGTAAAACTACGGCATAAAATTCAAAGTACAATAATCAATGTAGAAAGGCAAGGTGGTGTACAATCGCTAAGCAAGGTCTAAAGATAAATGAAAAAATCCGGGCTGAAACAATCCGGTTAATCGACGAATCAAACAATCAAGTAGGAATAATAGAAAGATATGAGGCAATCGCCAGAGCACGCGAGGCGGGTTTAGACCTCGTGGAAGTTGCACCAACAAGCAACCCACCGGTTTGCCGCATAATGAATTACGGCAAATGGCTCTATCAGCAAAAACGCAGGCTTCGTGAGGCGCACAAAAGACATCAATACCACGCTGGGACGCTGAAGGAAATCAGGCTTCGGCCGGAAACCGACCCACACGATTTGAAAATCAAGGTCAGTCACGCTAATGAATTTTTGCAGAAGGGTCACAAGGTACAATTCACGGTATTCTTCCGCGGCCGTCAGATGCTCCACAAAGAGCACGGTTATGCGATACTCGAGCAGATTACTGAATTGTTACAGGATTTAGCCAGTGTCGAGCAGCCGCCCAAAATGACCGGACGCCGTATGAAACTACTCCTCGTACCAAAATAATTCCAAACACGCCATCACCTCTAACATCGCGATTCCGCCTGTGGGCGCCTTAGTTGTGATACATCCTCTACGGGCGGTTTTCTCTCAAGCTTAAAGCGACAATTCATTACAAATAATGACCCCTTGCATCTCTAATACCGCACCTGTTTAATTTTAACGCCCGCCCCGTTAGAAATTCCGCAAAATCGGAACATCCTGCGAAGCGGAAGATTTCTAACTGGGCCCGCCAAATCGTATAACTCCATAAGAGCAAAAGGGTTATCTTTTTACATAAGCGCACTTTTTAAATAGGTATAGTCCTGTTATCAAAAAAACTGCTGGGAGCTATTGGAATAACCGGAGTTTTTTTTATTTTTGCTTGTCTTTCGGCAGGGCCTTTGTTATAATAACAGCTACGAAACTTCGTATTACGGTCAAATATCTGTGAGAATGGAGGCAGCGGTGAAAAACCTATTAGCCGTGGCGTTAGTTCTTCTGATTGCTTTGCCCGTTGGCGCGACAATCATTTCAGCGGATGCGGATGGATTCAGCGATGGCAGCGACATTTCGACGGCTTTTGCGGGAATGACGCTGTCTTCGGTCGGCGGGTATCTTGAGCTGGACGGTCTTGTTTACGCCTGGGGCGATGGCCTGGCAAGCACCGGCACAAGTGTTTTCGCCAACAACTTGTCTTTCCAGCGGCAGTGGTATGCCGGTCTTACCGATGGTTTCGCATTCCGCGCCGACTTCGACCAACCGGCGAACTATGTGGCGATTGATATCATCGGCGATGACTACTCGGGAGATATCGGCGCTCTGTATGCATACAACGCAGCAGATATTCTGCTGGAAACTATTACCTCAGATGCGCTTGGGTACGGTGAGGTCTTCACTGCCCAAATCAGCAGAGGCTCATTTGATATAGCATATATTATCGCAGGTGGTTCGCCATCTACCGAGGATACGGTTCATCTCGACAATCTGATTGCAGATGTGATTCCTGAGCCGGCCACATTGTGGCTGTTTGCTCTCGGCGGCTTGCTCTTGACAAGGAAGCGCAGAATGTTAGTCTAAATAGACTGGCAATATGTCAAATATGCCCAGTCCGGTCAGCCGGTGTGTTGGAAGATATAGGAGTATAAGCTTGGAGATAAAAAATTATGAAAAGGACGATTCCAATCGTTCCTTTGCTGTTATTCATCTCGACTGCCCTTGGTGCGGATTTGCACGTGCCAACACCTAACTACCCTACTGTTCAGGCGGCGATAGACGATGCCAACGATGGTGATACCGTTATTGTTGAACCGAACACATATACCGGCGCTGGTAATTGGGATATTGACTTTTTGGGAAAAGCAATCACCGTCTGTAGTGTTGCCCCTGAGGACCCTTGCATAGTCGCCGCGACCGTCATTGATTGCCAGCACCTAGGAGCTGGGTTCCGTTTCAAAAATGGTGAGGATTCCAACTCGGTCCTCAATGGTCTCACTGTTACCAACAGTTCCTGGGACGGAATCTCCTGTGGTATTCTTTTCGGTACTTTCCCCCATGTTATCCGGATACCCGGCAGCCCTACAATTAGCAACTGCATCATTACCAACAATGAAGGCGCTGGAATTGGGTGTGTTGTGGGTAGCAGCCCTACAATTAGCAACTGCATCATTACCGACAATAACGATGGCGGAATAGACTGCGGTTGGGGCAGCCCTCTAATCATTAACTGCGACATCAGCGGCAACTCGGCTGACGACGGTGGTGGGGTGTGCTGCTCCGAGTACGAGGGAGGCAGTCCGATGGTGATTGATTGCACATTCACCAATAATTCGGCGATTTGGGGCGGCGCGATAGCCAACAGCAGTGCTCCCATAATTAACTGCACATTCATCGGGAATTCAGTTATGGGGGACGGGGGTGCGATATTCAACAGCAGTGGTTCTATAATTAACTGCAGGTTCATGGGGAACACGGCTGGTGACGGTGGCGGAGCATTGGCAGATTGCTGGATGCCCATTTCAAACAGCATCTTCATTGCCAACTCGACTTCTGGCGTCGGTGGTGCACTGTATAATTGCGCAGCCGAAATAAGCAGTTGTGTTCTGAGCTGTAACTGGGCCAGTGGAAGCGGCGGCGCTATATATGATGCCTATTGCCCCAGCGTTACAAACTGCACCTTCAGTGGGAACTCAGCCGGCGGCTACGGAGGTGGAATATTCCAGTACGGTGGGTCCGTAACCAACTGCATACTGTGGGGCAACACGGACAGCACTGGTGGGACAGGCGAGTCCTCCCAAATTGGTAGCGAGCCGTCAAATATGCCATACGTGACATTTAGCTGCATTCAGGATTACGACGCGAATGGTCCCTTCGGCGGTGAAGAGAATAACAACATCGATGATAATCCGATGTTCGTTCGCGAGCCTAATAACGGCGGAGATGGCTGGGGCGATGACCCGTGTACACCCGATGTGAACGAGGGGGAAAACGACGACTTCGGGGACCTGCACTTGCAAAATGGCTCACCCTGCATCAATACCGGTGATACTTCTTTCCCAATCCGGCCCAATGCCGTGGATATAGACGGCCAGCCGCGCATAATGGGCGAGCGACTCGATATGGGAGCTGATGAATTCCTTATACCCTGGATAACCGTGCTCAAGCCTGAAGGTGGCGAAGCGTGGGTAAGCGGCAGTTTGCATAAGATAGCATGGGAAAGTGACCTCTGCGAAGGGCCAGTGGATATCTTATTAAGCAAGGATGGGGGCAGTGATTGGCAGACAATTGAAAGCAACTTGCCGAATGAGGGCAGTTACATCTGGCATCTGCCGGACATAGTGGATTCGAACCAATGCTTGATTTCAGTTGAACCAAATGTTCCTGACCCCAATATTGTCTCCGTCGATAGCGGTCTGTTTACAATCCATCCTGACTCTCCCGGCCCTGCAGTGGTGTCGAAGTGGAAATCACTCGGTGGAAATTTCGACCGGATTGGTTTGAGCCAAGACTTTGGGCCGGAGACCGGCTGTGTTAAGTGGAAGTTCGAGACGGATAGGGCCGTGTCGGCAAGTGTTACTATTGGCGTAGGCGACAGAGTGCATATTGCCTGCGAGGATGGGAGACTATATACACTTGACGCCAACGGCGTGCTGCTGTGGAGCTACGATACGAATTCGCCGCTTATTAGCTCCGCGACATTAGGGCCTGACGGAACGGTTTATGTCGGCGGCAAAAACGGAAAGCTGTATGCGATTAATATTGACGGGAACCTGCGATGGACGCACACAACGGAGGGTTTCATCTATTCATCGCCGGCGGTGTCGGAAGACGGCCACGTATATGTCTGCTCGCAGGATGGCAAGCTTTATGCATTGGGTCAGGATGGCAGCGAACTATGGAGCTTCGCGACGGGCGGTTTCGGCGTAATCGGCGGCTCAATCCTTGCGTCTCCGACAATAGCTGCCGACGGCACCATTTACATAGCCGGGTTATATGACTCGAATCTTTACGCACTTGACCCGAACGACGGAAGCAAGAAATGGGTCTGCCATTTTGATTCGAACGGATGGTTGTTTGCCTCACCCGTTATCGCACCGGACGGGACGGTCTATCAAACCCTGCTGTATGACCCTAACCTGTACGCAATCGACCCGAACAATGGAAACATAATCTGGGCAACCCACCTTTCGAAGATAAACTCTGGGGGGCCGGGCGATTCTTATTCATACTCGGAATGGTTTGAGCCGTATTACTATGAAGGTAGCGGTAGCAGGTGCTGGTACCCTGATCTGCCATTTATGTACTGGGGGGCAAAGTATAACGTAGGTGATTCGGGCTGGTCCGAACCGGCATTAGGGCCTGACGGCACAATTTACGTCAGCTTAGACGACCCCTGGCTGCGGGCGGTTGACCCCAACGGCGCTATCAAGTGGATAAAAAAGCCGGGGGCAAGGAGCGGCTACACCGAAATTTGTGATCCTTTCGGTTGCGTTCAGTACGACAAAAGTCCCAGCGGCTTTAGCTTAACGGTGGACAGTAACGGGCTAATCTATGCCGCCGGCGATGACAGCAATCTTTGTGTTATTAATCCGGATGGTGTTGAAATAGCTCGATTTGACGGCAACGGCCACTGGCTGAGCTTTCCTGTAGTATCAGGGGAAAATACAATCATACTCGGCGATTCACAGGATTATACAATGCTAATCACCGACGCCAATAATACGGTATGGGCGATTAGTGGCGACGGCTGCGAAGGCGAGGAGCTGGATTTGTACTGGCAGGGCGGGCCACAGGACTTAGACGACAATGGAGCGATGGACTTCAATGACCTCGAGATATTGGCAGTAGATTGGCTCAAGTGCACAGACTGCAGTGAGTTGTCAGCGTGCTGGCCAATCGAGGTCATGTTTCTAACAAGTGATATAAACAAAGATAAATATGTTAATTTTGCCGATTTTGCGCTGCTGGCGGAGCGGTGGCTGGGCGGTAATTGAGGGAAAATGCTATGAAATCCAGAGCTAACTTTACGAAAGAAGACCTTTTTGTTGTTTTGGGCTGTTTTGTTTTTCTGCTGGCTAATCTGGGGGCTATTGGCAGCAGCGGCCGCAGACGGGCCAAAGAGGCGGTATGCCTTTGCAACCTGAAACAATGGGGCGTTATCTGGAAGAGCTATACGGATGACCACGGCGGCTTTTTCCCCGACAGGGGGAGCAGTGGAAGCGTTGGTTGGCCCGATTCGGGTGAACCCCCATCGGGGATGAATGGCTGGCAGTACGTATCAGAGCCGTACTACAAAAATCATAAGATTCTGCTGTGCCCGGAGGCCGTGAAACCTTGGGACTACGGCGGCAAGCCCCCGTTTTGCTCCTGGACCGACCAAAGCGGTGAATATACTGGCAGCTATTGTGTAAATCTTTGGGTTTCAAATGAAACGAGCGGAAACTATTGGAGGACTCCTTATACCAAACGTGCGTCTTATGCGCCGCTGCTTCTGGATGGAAATTGGAAGGATTGCCAAGCATACCATTTCGATGCACCTCCGAATTACGGGGACTATTGGTGGGAGCCTAATCAAAACGAGATGAAGCGTGTCTGCGTCAACCGGCACAACGCAGCGGTGAACGGGGTTTTTCTGGATTTGTCGGTAAGGAAGATTGGGCTTAAAGAGTTGTGGGAGATTTGGTGGCAGAAGGATTGGAACCCAAACAATGTCCCCCCGCCAGACTTTTGCACCCCGACTCCTACTTATAACGGCTGGATGTGCAATATGAAGGACTTTCCGTAAAAACTTTGAGTGAAAAACCGGCTATTGGTGCACAAAGAGCGGGGGAAAAGAGGTGACCCACTAATCGGCGAATTCAATTTGCCGCTGGTATTAGATGGAGGGCTTACGTTTGGCGGGTGGGCCGGCGTTAATGGCGGCGGCTATCTGCAGAAATTTCGGCATTGCGTAATCGAAGAAGCGTTTATAGCTTTCGCAAAAATAGCTTTCCCGCCCAAAGCTTTCCTTGTCAAAAGGCGGTCTGTCTTTCATACAGCCGGCACGACAGACGTCAAGGTGTCGGCAGAGAAGACATTTGTTGCAAAGATTCTGCTTGGCGCGTGCAAATTCTCGTTTTTTGGCACCGGCGGCAATTTTCTCCATCGGCGTTTCAAATATATTGCCCAGCCGCCATTTCGGCTCGACAAAAAAATCGCAGGGGAAGCAATCGCCGGTGTGCTCGATGACGATGTATTGACTGCACTGCTTGCTAAAGGTGCAGATTGTATGTTGGCCGGTAATACAGTAAGACAATATCGAGTCAAAGTCGCGAATGCTCAGATTTTGTGGGCCGTAGTCGTACCAGCGGTCAAATATTCTGCACATAAATTCGCCGTACTGCTGCGGCGTAATTGAAAAATCCGCAATCCCGCCTGTGACAGGGTCAAGCTCTACACAGGGAATGAACTGCAGATATTTGATGCCTAAGGCATTGATACCCTGCCCGATGAAAAAATCAAACAACTC
>CAZQYB010000050.1:0-11578 GCA_964597535.1 uncultured Pirellulales bacterium
ATCAACGATTGCTTCGAGGCGTTTGATTTGCTGCGCCAAACCAGCGGTGAGCGCATCATATTCTGCATGGGTGAGGCAGGGCTTGTCAGCAGAATCATCGCCAAGAAGCTGAATTCCTTTGTTACTTATGCAAGTGTAGATGACAAGAGTGCAACGGCACCGGGACAATTGACTACCGAGCAGTTGAAAAAATTGTACCGCTGGGATTCTATAAACTCTGACACAGAACTTTACGGCATCATTGCCTCTCCTGTCGCTCATTCTTTAAGTCCTGCCGTTCACAATGCCTGCTTTGCCGAAATGAGGGCCAATAAATTGTATCTGCCTTTGCTTGTCGAGGGCGGCAAAGATAAATTCGACAGGTTTATGAAGAATGCTCTTAACAGAAGGTGGCTTGACTTTCGCGGCTTTAGTGTGACCATACCGCACAAGCAAAATGCGCTGGATTATGTCCGAGTAAATGGTGGTTTTGTTGAGCCGTTGGCGGAGAAAATCGGAGCGGCCAACACTCTGCTCATCGGCCCAGACGACAGACTCAGCGCATACAATACCGACTACGCCGGTGCGATGAACGCAATTACTTCGGCGCTGGGTCCGGGAGCGAATTTGAATGATATGGATGTTGCCGTTATCGGCGCAGGCGGGGCTGCAAGGGCGATAGTGGCGGGCCTGAGCGACGCAGGCGCCAAAGTCACCATTTACAACCGCACGGTAAAAAAAGCTGAAAGACTTGCGGGCGAGTTTAAGTGTGAGTTTGCACCTTTGAATAAGTTGCCGAAGTTGGATGCGAAGCTGGTCATAAATTGCACGAGCATCGGAATGCACCCGGATACAGATGCAACGCCTTTGCCGGAAGAGTGCATCAAAAAGGATATGGTGGTCTTCGATATGGTCTATAATCCTGTGGAGACCCTGCTTCTAAAGCAAGCGAAAGAGGCCGGTGCAAAAACGATTGGCGGCCTTTCAATGTTTACAAACCAGGCCTTAGCTCAATTCAAGCTCTTCACCGGCCAAGAGGCCAACGCTAAACTTATGCGAAAAATAGCTCGCGATTTTATGTAACAAAAAGCAAGCAGAAACGTCTATAAATATATGAATACGCGGCTCAAGAATAGGCAGGAACAAGTCAATTTGAAAGGGATTATGATGTTCGGTGCGAAATCAAGGTTATCTGCGGTTTTGGTGGTGGGTTTTTTGGCCGGTCTGTTCTGTCCAGTAAGGGCTGAAGCTGCAACTTCCGCGGCTGAAAAGCTGCTGACCGTGGTGCCGGATGATGTTGTGGGCTTTATCGCAACCAGCGGCGGGGATGAATTGAAACCCGCTTTTGAGAAGACTATTCCGGGCAGAATCTGGAACGACCCCGGAGTACAAACCTTCTATCAGTCAATAAGAAAAGAGCTTTGCGGTAAGGTAAAAGAGGAGATGGGGATACCGAGGTACGTTGATGTGGTTTTTGAGCTTGGGCCGTTAGTTTTGCAGAGGCCGATTGTTATTGGTGCAGCGCGAAAAGAGGCGAAAGCTGGACCGCCTGTTTATGGTTTTGCCATATTGGATGCCGGGCCGCGTAAAGCGGAGATTGCTTCGGCAATCGCGAAAGTCGAAGCGTTGGTTGGTAAGGGTGAGATTGTCGAGGTTGAGGTTCGTGGTATCAAGATGCACGGCCCAAAAGACCCTGGCGGCGTCCCCGGGTATTGGGGCTGGGTCGAAAACTATTTCGTCTTTGCGATAAACGACGGGGAAGGACTGGCCGTGAAGTACCTGACAGGCCGCCCGTATAGCAGGTTGGTACCGGACTACTTTCATAACGTTGCAGGAGCAGGTGACGCGCTTGCGGTTTATATCGACCGCGAAAAGGTCTTTAATGTTTTGAGTGCCATAGCAAGTATGGAAGGGGACACGGATGAATTTAATACGGTAAAAACAGTAATCAGGGAACTTGGCCTTGCCAACATCAAAACATTAACGGCAAGGATGGGGTTCGCCGGTCCTGATACGGTTTGCAATGAGCTTATCAGACTGCAAGGCCCTCGTACGGGCCTGCTTGGCTGTCCTGGAAGCATAGAGCTTTCGATGTTTGATATGGTCGATGCGGGGGCGATGAGTGCCACTGCTGTCAATTGTGATACAGGCGGGATGTACGACACGATAATGAGGGCGATTAAGGCCGCCTCGCCTGACGACGCTTATCCCGAAATCAACGAGGGAATTGCCGAGTTGGAGGAGGAGGTAAAAATCAGCATTCGCAAGGGTTTGCTGGAAAGTTTAGTTGGGCCGATGGTTTTCTATACGCTTCCTGCCGGCGTTATGATGGAGGCACCCAGCGGCGGGGCGGTAGGCATCGCCAAGTTGAAAGATGCGGGACTGTGGGAAAAGACAGTAACTACACTGGGCAAATTTGCAATGGCCGAAAGTGAAGGAATGGTGCAGGTAAGCTCACAGGTTCGGGATGGCAGGACCTTTCACTGCTGGGTAATGGCGCCGCTGGCGATGATGCAGATAATGCCCACCTGGACAATAGTAGATAATCACGTTGTAATAGGTTCAAACATGGTGTTGTGCAATAAGGCAGCCAAACAGATTGTGTTTGCAAAGACCGGTGCGGAGTCCTTGCGCAGGAGCGAGGGGTTCAGGAAAGCAGCAACCAGACTGCCCAACAACCTGATATGCTTTAGTTACACGAATTCAAGGCTTCAATTTAACCAGATGATGATAAGCGTGCAGCAATACTGGCCTATGATGACTATGGTCGCGGGACAGCAGGGCATTAAGCTGCCTTTTATACTTCCTTCGCTCGGTCATATTGCCAAAGATATGGGGCCATCCCGTCAGTACTGCTGGTTCGATGCTGAAGGGCTTCGGTGTCGCTACAAGGGGCCTGGTATTGAGCCGAGTCTGGCGGCAATTGCCGGCGGCGGAATTGGGGCTGCGGTTCTAATGCCGGCGTTGGTAGGAACACGGCGGGTTGCTCGTCGGGTAGTGTCGGGGTCAAATTTATCCGGCATAGGAAAGACCTTCGCTATATATGCGAATGATGACGACGAGGGCAGGTACCCACCAAATTTGGAGAAGCTGGTTGAACTTGAATATATGACTCCGAAGCAACTCGAATCGCCACTCAAGCCGAGGGGTTTTGACGGACCCAGCTACATTTACATTGCCGGACACACTGCGGCATCGCATCCGGGGAACATTGTGGCGTACGATAACCCCCAGTTCTGCGATGAGGGTGTTAATGTTCTTTTTGTGGACGGACATGTAAAGTGGATGGAACCAGAAGAGTTTGTACGGGAACTCAAGGAGACTTACAAACGGCTCGGCAAGGAGATGCCTGAGATTAGATTCAAGGGTGGCAAAGAAGCCGTGGGGGGAAGGGGGGAGTTTCCGCCGCGGGTGATATCAGGCTCGAACTTATCTGGTATAGGCAAGGCCTGCATGATATATGCGAATGATGACGAACAAGGCAGGTTTCCGTCAAATCTGGATGAGCTGGTTGAGCTTGATTATATTACTGCGAAGCAACTTGAGTCGCCGCTGAAGCCGAAGGGTTTTGACGGCCCCAGCTATAGGTATGTTGCCGGACACACTGCGGCATCGCATCCGGGTAATGTTGTTGCTTATGAGAATCCTGCGTTTTGCAGTGATAAGATTAACGTTCTATTTCTTGATGGTCATGTTGAAGTGATGAAGCCGGACGAATTTTTGCGGAAACTCGAAGAGACTTACAAACGGCTGGGGTGGGAGATGCCTGAGATTAGATTCAAGGGCGATAAAGAAGCTGCGTCTCTAAGCAATTTAGACCAGTTAAGTGTGGTTCTGAGGATGTATTCGGATGGTCATAAGGGCAAGTTCCCCGACACGTTGAAAGAGATGAAGCCCTATCCCTATTATCCAGATGACAAGCTACTTGATTCGCCGCGGAAGCCGAAGGGTTTTACGGGGCCGAGCTATATATACATTCGGCCCAAGACTCCAAATGTCGAAAAAGCCACCTATTATATTGTTGTTTATGAGAATCCTGAGTTTTGTGAGGATAAGATTCCGATTCTGTTTTTGGATTATTCTGTTTGTGCGATGAGTCAGGAGGAATTCCTGAAAGCGCTCGAAGATACTTATAAGTTTCTCGGCAGAGAGATGCCTGAGATTAGATTCAAGGGTGGCAGAAGGCACAGTACTACGAGAAGCGTTGAGCCGATCCCAATGCCCCCAAGAAGTGATTGAATGACTCTCATTCACTTTTACAAGTTAGCTGGGTAACAACGGCGTGGGATTCAATTGTTACCCAATTTTGCACATATGCTCTGCGGGTAAATTCCTTTCTCTTTTTGTGCTTTTGATTGTGTTTCGCAGAATTAATCTGTATAATTCCCAACTTAACAGCGAAAAAGCTTTTGTGAGATAGAAAGATGGCAAAGAAAGAAAAAGTGGTTCTGGCTTACAGCGGCGGGCTTGATACGAGTGTAATCCTGCCGTGGCTTAAAGAGACCTACGGCTATGAAGTAATAGCTTTTGCGGCGGATTTGGGCCAGGGCGAAGAACTGGCGGGCATTAAGAAAAAGGCGCTGCAGTCGGGTGCGAGCAAGTGCGTTGTCAAGGACCTGCGAAAAGAGTTTGTGGAAGAATACCTCTGGCCGATGCTCAAAGCGGGTGCAGTTTATGAAAATGGTTATCTGCTCGGGACGAGCATTGCTCGGCCTTTGACCGCGAAGCATCAGGTCGAAGTTGCTCACGCTGAATGCGCGACGGCGGTGGCCCACGGTGCGACCGGAAAGGGTAATGACCAGGTGCGGTTTGAAGTGACGTATATGGCCCTTGACCCGTCGCTGAAAATTATCGCGCCGTGGAAGGACCCGAAATTTACGCTGACCAGCCGGGAGGCAGCGGTTGATTATGCCAGGAAGCACAAGATTCCAATCGCTCAGAGTAAAAAGCAGCTCTACTCACGCGACCGGAACCTCTGGCACATTTCCCACGAAGGAGGCGACCTTGAGAACCCGGCCAATGAGCCAAAGGACAATCTTTTTGTGATGTCGCGGCCGGTTTCAAAAACGCCCAACAAACCAGACTACGTCAAAATCGGTTTCGATAAAGGTGTGCCGGTGAAACTTAGCGGCAAAAAGATAAGCGGCGTAAAGCTCATTGAAACATTGAACCGGCTCGGCGGCAAACATGGCGTCGGGCAGGTCGATTTGGTCGAAAATCGGCTGGTCGGTATGAAGTCGCGGGGGGTTTACGAGACGCCCGGCGGAACGATTCTGGACGCGGCTCACCGAACATTAGAGAACCTGACTCTTGACAGAGAAACAATGCATTACAAACAGCAGGTAGCTTTGAAATACGCTGAGCTGGTTTATTACGGTCTGTGGTTTTCGCCATTGCGAGAAGCTCTCGACGCATTTGTCGATGTTACGCAGCGAAACGTCACTGGTGAAGTTAAGATGAAATTGTTCAAGGGGCGCTGCACGCCGGCCGGTGTAAAAAGCCCGAACAGTCTATACGAAAAAGATTTGGCAAGCTTCAAAATGGGCGCTGAATATGACCCCAGCGATGCAAAGGGCTTTATTCGCCTGTTCGGCCTGCCTATGAAAGTTGCAGGTGCGGTCAACAAGAAGAAAGGGAAGTAAATTCGACGTAGTTTTTGCGTAGTTTTGCGCAATGACGTTTTTGCCGAAGTGTTAGTTAAATTGAAAGGAAATGTAAAGATGAGAAGAAGCTGGATGGTGATAATTATAGTGTGTCTGGTTGTGGGTGTAATGCAGGTAAAGACTGTGAGCTCGGCTGAGATGCCGACCGCAGGTGAATATATCAATTCTATCGGTATGAAATTTGTGCGGATTAAGCCGGGCAGTTTCAAAATGGGCGTCGGCGATACGCCATTGCCGCACGAACTTACCAACCACCGCGGCACGCAATTTGAGGGTGACTTCGATGAAAAGCCGAACCACACCGTTAAAATTACCAGGCCTTTCTATATGGGTATCTACGAGGTAACAAATTTTCAATATGAGCTGTTCAAGTCGGAGCACAAAAAGCTGCGAGGCAAAGATAAAGGCCTTTCGATGGATGATGATGAGGCCGTCATCAATGTCAATTGGTATGACGCCCAGGCCTTTTGTCAGTGGCTTTCAGACCTTGAGGGACTGCCTTGCCGGCTGCCGACCGAAGCCGAATGGGAATATGCCTGCCGGGCAGGCACAACTACGCAGTTCAATACGGGTGACAGTCTGCCCAAGGAATTTCGTAAGAACGCTGGTATGGTAGGGACGCCTGTGGATGTTCCTCTTGGTGTGGGTAAAACCACGCCCAACCCCTGGGGTCTATATGATATGCACGGCAATGTCGAGGAATGGTGCTACGACTGGTACGGTCCTTATAAATCCGGTCCCCGGATTGACCCGGTGGGTTATGACGAGGGTGATTTCAAAGTTCTGCGGGGCGGCAGTCACGGGACGCACATTTATTATTTACGCTCCGCCAACCGGATGGGTACGGTGCCTGAGGATAAACACTGGCTGATTGGCTTCAGGGTGGTGTTAGGTGAGATTCCGAAGACGAAGCCGCTGGCGCTGCCGGAGCCCCCGCTTAATCAGCGTAACGTAATCCAGCGGGACCCGGCTGTAGTAGCGAAGGGGCCGGACCCGGATAAACCCTACTTCAAGGGCCCACGCAAATATGAGACTGTTCCGACCTGGGCTAACGGCCCGATATTTGCAGGTCACAACCACTGTCCGGCCATTGTCGAATGCCCCAACGGTGACCTGTTGGCCATCTGGTACACTGGTATTGGGGAAAGAGAGCGGAATATGGCTATCGCAGCCAGTCGGCTGCCGTGGGGTGCTAAAGAATGGCAGCCTGCTTCGCCGTTTTGGGACCCGCCCGACCGTAATGATACGGCTCTGTCGTTATGGTTTGACGGCAAAAAAACGATTTACCACTTCAATTCAATGTCGGTTTCATCGAACTGGGCTCGAATGGCAGTTGTTATGCGGACATCTACAGACAGCGGGGCGACGTGGTCGAGGCCGCGGCTGATTCTGCCGGATCACAATGTATCTGTTCAGGTCAGTGAGCCTGTAATCCGCCTTAATGACGGAGCGATTGCCATCACGCACGACGGAGGCAGGACACTCTGGGTTAGCCGTAACGAGGGCCTGACCTGGACTAATCCGGCCGGGACGGTCAGGGGAAATCATCCAGCCGTTGCCCAGCTTAAGGACGGCACCCTTATAGGACTGGGGCGAGGTAGTGCGATAGATGGAAAGACGCCGATGAGTATATCCACTGACGGCGGAAAGAGCTTTAGCTATAAAGCAACCGAGTTTCTGCCCATCAACGGCGGACAGCGCTTGGTTCTGTTGCGGTTGAAGGAAGGACCGCTTTTTATGGCTTCTTTCAGCAATCCGTTCGATGCACCTGAAGCTCCGGTTATGGTAACCGATTCTTCGGGTAACAGGCATCGGGTCGGTGAGCTTTTTGGTGCGGTCTCACTTGACGGCGGCAAGACATGGCCATACAAGCGGGTTATCAGCCCCGATGGTCCGCCCATAACGGTGGAGTGTACGGATGGAGGAGCGGTAACGTTAAGCGGTTTGAGCAGCGAGCACCGCGGCTATATGTCAGTTTGCCAGGGCCTGGACGGTGTGATACATCTGATAAGCAGCAGGCAGCACTACGCCTTCAATATGAAATGGCTTATGACGCCGCCGCCACCTCCGGCACCACCGGTGAGGGTCAAGCACGAAGTGGAAACCTTTACCGGCCCCACAAACTTTGACCTTGATAACTGGTTTGATTACAAGAGCTATGCAGGCGGCTTCAATAGGAAAGGCCAGTACACAATCGACTCGATAATGCCTTACGGCGGAATCAACCGGGTCATTGGGACAGGTTCGTTTGAAGCAACGTTTGTGTTTGATAACATTAGTCCGCACCCAGGGCTTAGGGGGCTTGATATCAGCTTCGGATTCAAGGACAAGTTATGCCGGACATGGTTTTTAGGCGCAAACGGCAAGCAAATGTGTGTTTACTTCAAAGATGTGCCCGGCGAGGGCAAAGTCAAGCTCCCGCGGGGAGAGCCGGTGAAATTTTCTAAGGTCCCCAAATCGTTGAAAGCGAAGTTTGTCTGGAACGAAAAGACCCGGCGATGTCGGGTTTTCTACGGCTTCAACGGTGCCGAGCCGACGACGGAGATGCCTCGGAGTAAGGCCGGTTTGTATCTCACTGAGCCGTTCAGCGAATCCAATGCTGCTTATGTGCTTATGACCGATGGGAGTTTAGACGTCGAGCATTTTGAAATTAAGCCGCTTGAGCCTTGAAATTAGAGGCGGAGGTTAGGGTAAGGCTAAGGCATTGTTGTAAAGAGGAGTTCTGAATTGTAACGCAAAGGAGGCGTTGTGGCAGTGCCGGACTGGATTTGGCTGGTCTTTATTTTTGCGTTTGGCTGCTGCATAGGCAGTTTTCTGAACGTTGTCGTTTATCGGCTGCCTCGCGATAAATCGCTGGTAAGGCCGGGCTCGGCCTGTCCCGCGTGCGGGGAGCACATTCGTTTTTACGACAATATACCACTGATTTCCTGGCTGCTTTTGGGGCGAAAATGTCGCTACTGTAAAGTGCCTATCTCGCCACGTTATTTCGTCATCGAGCTTCTGACCGGTCTGGTTTTCCTCGGCCTGTTCATTTTGTACTTCCGAGTTGATATACTTGCCGGTTTGCCGCCGTTTCTCGAAGGCGGGTGGTTTATTTACCTTCTGCACATTATTCTATTGGCTGCTTTGATTGCCGCCTCAGCAATAGATTTGGAATTGTGGCTCATCCCGCTTTCTATTTGCTGGTTTGGTACCGCAGCGGGTTTGATTGGCTCTGCGCTGGGCGTTTGTGTAATTGCCCCTAAGACCATCTTCGGCTATGCACTTCTGCCGAGCACTTCGGGTGATATTCTGAACTTGAAAGAGGTTACAATCGCTTCTTTGGCCGCTGGTGCGCTGATAGGACTGGCTATATCCCTGCTGCTTTTGGTAACCGGTTTAATCAAAAGAAGTTACGAATCGGAAAGTGCTCAGGATTCGCCTAATAACTCGGAAAAAGCGATTGAGCCACAATTCAACCATCGCCTTGAGATATGCCGCGAAATCATCTTCTTACTGCCGATTATCATCTGTTCGGTCGGCTTTTATTCGCTCAGCCAAATATACCCACAAATACATCACTGGTGGCTGAATCTTTCGCAAAACCCCGTCATTGCAGGGCTTCTGGGCAGCGTGTGGGGCTATTTCGTAGGCTGTGGGGTTGTTTGGGCCACCCGCATTTTTGGTACACTGGGCTTCGGCAAAGAGGCAATGGGCCTTGGCGATGCGCATTTAATGGGGGCGGCAGGGACGGTAATAGGGCCGGTATTCGTGGTCATCGCATTTTTTATTGCACCGTTTTTCGGCCTTATCTGGGCAGGATTTCAAATGTTTTTCAAAAAAACCAGACAAATTCCTTACGGTCCCTTCTTGTCTTTAGGCGTACTTGTTGTTATTATTTTTCACGACTGGATTATTGACTACCTGAACTTTATACGTTATCATTAGAAAATTAAAAACGGATTGTCAATATTATAAGGAGATACCAAAATGCGAAGTGCTAACGAAAAAACAATTATTCTGCTAATTTGTCTTGTATCAATTTTGCTTTTGTCCGGCTGTAGTGGTTTTCCTACCAATTGGGAGCGAAAGTATAATTCTCTAAATGTGACGTATCAGAATCTAAATGGCAGGTTTGAACGCCTACAGTCAGAGAGGGGCCAGCTTACCGACCGGATTTCGCAAGACCAGCAGACAATCGCCGACCTCCAAAAACAGGTTGAAGAACGTAACCGAACCCCGGCCGAGGCCTCTGGTTTCGGGCAGGGTTACGATGTCGCCTTTGACACTGCGGCCGGAACGATTACGGTTACGCTTCCGAACACGATACTTTTTAGCTCCGGAAAAGCTACATTAAAAAAGGTGACCAATACCGACCTCAACCATATTCAGTCGGTATTGCAAAGCCGATACGCCGGCAGACAAATAGACGTAGTCGGCCATACGGATTCTGACCCTATCAAAAAATCGAAGTGGAAAGACAACTTGGAACTTTCAGCTCAACGTGCTCTTACGGTAACGAGATACTTAATTAAACGCGGCGTTCCCGAAGAGAAGATTCGAGCGGTCGGCTGTGGGCCGGCCAAGCCAATCGCCTCAAACGCAACCGCCAGCGGCAAAGCAAGAAATCGAAGAGTCGAAATCGTGGTTTATATGAGGTGACATCTCGTATTGCGTATTGCGTAAAAATCTTCTGTGCAATTCGGCAAACATAACGCACAGGCTCATTCTTGTCTGATAAGCGTTTCTACCTGTAACGCACCTTTTTTGTTGATGCGGGTAGTAATAGCTCCGTCTTTAGCTGTGTATAACCACTTCTGCTTATTTCCTTGTCTCTCGACTTGCTGTCTTTCATATTGACTTCGACCGCAACTGCATATCAAAATGTCCGCGTCGATGATTCTGAGAAAATTGGCGTCCGTCGTGCTGATTGAGCCGTGATGGGGAACAACAACAGCATCGGCTCTGAGATTTGGAAATATCCGAAGAAGCTCTTTTTGTGCAAATTTTTCAATATCGGAACACAAAAGTATTTTCTTGCCGGCAAATTCAATCAACGAAACCTGCGACTTGTCATTGTCGCTTAACTGCTCGTTCCGGGACATGTCTTCATTGGGCCAGAGCATTTTTATTTTGGCACTGCTCTCTACATTCACGTCTTTACCCAAGCGATGTATCTCAACCAAACTTTTCAGAGTTCCTGCTGTGCCCCATGGGTCTGTCTTGCTAAAAAAGGCATTATTGGCATAGACATTCCTGACCTTGCAGTATTCGACAATCTCAGGAATACCGTTAATGTGGTCAACATCGTTATGACTAATGATAATTGCATCGATTTTATTTGTCCCTATGTAATCCAAAAAAGGCGCAACAACTCTCTGGCCTACATTGCTTTTGTACAAAGAGCCCGCATCAAATAAGATATTAGCGCTGCCCGGCAGTTGTGCGAGTATTGCCTGGCCGTGGCCAACATCCAGACAGGTTAAAACCAGGTCGTCCCGATATGTCCTCTGCCACTTCGTAACGCCTAAAAAAGCAACTATCGCCAAGACCATCATCGTGCAGATTGCTTTTCTTATTAAGGGCCGTCGAACATAAACAAAGCCGGCAAAAAGAACAAAACAGTAATACAAAATTACCGGCGTAAGTGGTACGTGCCCAATGAGTATTTGTGATATGTCCCAACTTCCAATATGCCAGCTTGCAATGTGCTCAACAATCCAAATGAGAGAAGCGGCTAATCCTGTCACAATTGCGCCCAGAAACGCCGCGACGGTGGGCAGCAGCAGCGACAGAATAATCTTCAAATAGCCGACAGTTAAGAGCAAAGCCACCAACGGAAAGGCAATCACAGTCCAGATACTCGTAAGCGGGTTAATCGTATAAAAGTGATATAATAAAATGCCGGCGCCACCAAGCCACGCGGCAAGGCCTGTAGAAAATAATCGCAATAAATA
>CAZQYB010000050.1:11588-16404 GCA_964597535.1 uncultured Pirellulales bacterium
AAATATGGCCCCGGCCTCGAAATTATGCGAAAGAATGGTTTCGCTTTTGGAGCTTTCACACGCCAGGGCAAACCCGTTATTTTTTCATATAGAAAAAAGTGGATTCGGTTTGCAAAAAGCATAATCCCGAGCACCGATGCAAACGATAATTGCCAGCCGGCTTCGAACAAGGATGTTGGTCTTATCAGCAAAAGAATTATTGCAGCTAATGAAAGTGTGTTGAGGGGATTGGACTTGCGGCGGAAGAAAAATGACACGCAGAAAACAAAACATATAATGGCTGCCCTTAGTGTTGGTGGTCTCGGCGGGACAATCAGCAGGAAAATACATATCGCGATTATACAAACAGCCGCCCGGCCACGCTTCATCAATCCTGCTGTCTTGCACAACCACCATATAATGCCTATCAAGATACCGAGGTGCATTCCGGAAAGACTAATAAAGTGCAGCAGGCCTGTCCTGCGAAATGCCCTGTAAGTGCTGCTGTCGATATTCCGTCTATAGCCCAAGAGCAACGCTTCCAGCAGGCCTCGATTTCTGTCTTCCGGCGACAAGTCACCCAGCAACGCTTGTGTGGCTGTTTGCCGAAGTTTTCTTCGCAGTTTTGTGAAAAAACCAGCGGGGCTGCTTTCCCGCAACTCAATACCATTGCGCGACTTCACAGAAGCCGCGATAAAAACATTTTTCCGAGCTAAGTACTCAGCTACATTGAATTGGCCCGGATTGGTCGGCTGTTTGAATCTATCCAGCCAGCAATACGCTTGAATGTAATCGCCTGTCTTTAAGTCCAGGACCGGCTCATCAACACGGACGCGTACTGTTCCGGTTGCGTCTGACCAGCCATTGACAGCCTCTACTTGGTGCATCTTGAGATAAAAACTGGTGGTCGGGTCGGTGGGCTTAAACTTTGCAAATTCCCACTTCTGTTGCTCGATATACGGCTCAGTGACAATTAGCCCGCGAATTGTTGCGAGTTTGCGCTGGTCGGTAACGAAATTGCGAATATCATTCGGTGCGGGTTGACGGAAGCTGGCCAGCCGAACTGCACCAAGGCAGGTAAAACAAATCAGGGCACAGAAGCTCAAGAGCACAAGTGTGAAAGAGGTAAATTTGGCTCCTTTTGCGAATGCAAAGATTAGAACCGCTGCTATTGCACAAAAGGCAAGCAATATCAACCAGGACCAGAGAAACCGTGGCTCGTCGCTCGTGCCCCGTGACCCGATTACTGTGTTTTGGAACAGGATGCCTGCAATCAGGCCTGTTGCCGCAAACAGCAGGGGGGCTGTGGCTACGATTTGTTTGTAAGAAGTTAGCGGGCCGCCGGTGAGCTGTGCATCAATCAGGGCTAATTTTCGCTGGATGTCATCCATAGCATAAAAAGACTACTGGCTCAAGACCCAGGATTCAAGACGAATTTTGCTGAGAAAATGCAGATAATCTCCACGCGGTCGTTGCTGTGTTCCTGTGGGTGGATTTTTGCTTGACATAGGCCTAAAGTAGATATAGAATGTAAATTGCTACTATGGTTTGAAAAGCGAGGAGCACCAAAATGAAAGGTGAATCAATTCTTGCATTGGCGGTCGTAGTTTTGCTGGCGGGGTTGTCGGGGAGTGTCTGGGCCGGCACTTACAGCGGGGGGACGGGTGAGCCGAACGACCCGTATAGAATAGCCACGGCGAATGATTTGAACGATATCGGCAACCATATTGAAGATTTAAATAAGCACTTTGTGATGGTCAATGACATCAACCTCGCCGACTACAGCGGCGCGCAGTTCAATATCATTGGAAATGATGGCAATGCCTTTACCGGCGTCTTTGACGGTAACGCCAACTCCATTTCGAATTTCTCATACGAGATTAGTAGCGGTTCTAATATTGCTCTTTTTCGTAGCATCGACGATCCGAACGCAGTGATAAGGAACCTTACGTTGGTCGATCCCAATGTTAATGGTGGAACCGGTGACCGTGTCGCGGCTCTTGTTGGTGAATTGGCTAATGGGACCATTTCAGGCTGTTCTGTTCAGGGTGGGAGTGTTTCAGGGAGACACTGCGTTGGTGGGTTGATTGGGGACGCTGCGGGATCGAGTCCTCTATATATCATCAATTGTTCGGCGGACGTTAACGTAACTACAACCGGCTTTTTTGCAGGTGGATTAGTGGGGTATTGGAGTAATGGCATCATCTCAGGTTGTTTCGGGACGGGTGATATAAAAGGTTCTTTCTGTGTCGGTGGCCTTGTAGGTTCCAATCGTGACGGACTAATCATTAGTTCTTATGCAACCGGCAGTGTCTGGTGCGATGAAAACCTTGCAGGCGGACTCTCGGGTCGTAGTTCGGTTTCGTACATTGTTAGTTGCTATGCCACCGGTACAGCTAGTGGGTCATCAGGATGTTTTTATATTGGTGGATTAGTCGGACATATTGATCAAGGAAGTGTTGCCGAATGCTATGCGACCGGCGATGTCGGTGGAATTGGATTGAATGATGTTGGTGGACTTGCTGGGTATCACAAAGGGTCGTCGCCTTTCGATGAAGGTGTTATGAACTGTTATGCCACTGGCTCTGTTAGGGGTGATTCCAGAATAGGTGGTTTGATCGGTGTAAATTATGGGTCTGTTTACAATTGCTATGCTGCCGGAATCGTTGACGGCAACAATTTGATTGGCGGGTTGGGCGGCATCGGGGGTGACTGTACAATGAGTTTCTGGGATCAGACAGTGAATCCCGATGTGAATGGCGTCGGAATCGGCAGCGATCCAAACGTAATAGGCAAATCAACTGCGGAGATGATGGCGGAAAACACGTTTAGCGACGCGGGATGGGATTTTGTGGAGGTGTGGGGGATTGGGGAGAATCAGACGTATCCGTTTTTGAGGGTATATCCTCCGGGGGATTTGAATCACGATAAGATTGTCAATTTTGAAGATGTGGCGATATTAGCTAACCACTGGCTGGAGGAAAAGTAAAAATGAGGGCAAGAGCTATTGTTTTGATTTTGGTTGGAGCATTTGGATTGGCGGGTAGCGCCACGGCCGGGACTTACAGCGGGGGGACGGGTGAGCCGAACGATCCGTATCGGATTGAAACACCAAACGATTTGAACGACATCGGCAACCATCCGGAAGACCGGGACAAGCATTTTATACTCGTAAACGATATCAATCTGGCTGAATATACTGGGACACAGTTTAATATTATTGAAGATTTCACTGGTTCTTTTGATGGAAATGATCACTCAGTTCATAATTTTAGCTACTATTCGCCAAATGCCGACTCCATCGGTATATTCCGACACCTAAATGGCCCAAATGCTATTGTAATGAATTTAAAAATAGTTGATCCTAATATTACCGCAAGAGGTTTTATTGGTGGATTAGCAGGTAGCGTTTCGAATGGTGGGGTTTTGAACAATTGTGCAGTTCAAGGAGGGAAAATATCATCCTCGTCATCAAGTGCAACTGCTTATGCTATCGGGGGGCTTACAGGAGCTGTTGACCATGGTGGAACTATTTCGAATTGTTATTCAACGAGCGATGTTAACGGAATCGAAAATATTGGCGGATTAATTGGTGAAATTGATGAAGATGTTGTGGTATCAAACTCCTTTGCTACAGGCACTGTAAGAGGACTGACCAACGTTGGCGGATTGATAGGCAATAACCGGGGTGTGGTTTCCCAATGTTCTGCCACAGGTCATGTTATCGGAAATACTCATACGGGAGGCCTGATTGGGTACAGTAGAAAAACGATTTCATTTTCTTATGCAAACGGGGCCGTAGACGGAAATGAGCATACTGGTGGACTTGTTGGATATAACGAGGGGGGTATTACGCAAAATGGTAAATCAATTTCGAATTGCTTTGCAGCAGGTTCTGTCAACGGCGGAGATTATACAGGGGGTTTGGTAGGGTCAAATGAAGGATCTATCTCAGATTCATACTCGTGGGGAGTTGTGGATGGGAACACAGCCGGTGGTTTTGCAGGATTTAATATAGGTTTAGTTTCATATTGTTATTCCTCAGGCCGTGTTACAGGAGATGAATATGCAACAGGTGGATTTGTTGGCGAAGACCATGCCAACTCTTACGAAAACTGCTTTTGGGACAAAACGATAAATTCATCAGTTCAGGGTGCTGGCCATCCAATTTGCAGAGACTTCCCTGAATATTGTCTTGAGCCTTGGCCAGACCCACAAGGTCTGTTCGGAAAGTCAACAGCCGAGATGCAGACCGAAAGCACGTTTACAGACTGGGATTTTGTGGAAATATGGAATATCGGGGAAAATCAGACGTATCCGTATTTGAGGGTTTATTCGGCGGGGGATTTGAACCATGACGGCGTTGTTGATATGCGCGACTTTGCAATTCTGGCTTTGCACTGGCTTGAAGGTACTGAGCCGTAAATATATTAGACTCCGGAAATAGTCGTTGGTCTTGAGTCTCCGGTCTATGAACTACACGCTATGAACCACGAACTATTTTTTCTTTTCTACCCACCCCGTTAGAAGTTTTCAATTTTTGCCCTCTATTTTTTTGTTATGCGATCTCTAACGGGGTAAATATACGGCCGGAGGACTTTTGGTATTGTTATTGAGCCGTCTTTCGTTTGGTAAAGCTCCAGAATTGGTATCAGGATGCGCGGGCTTGCGATTACTGTGTTATTGAGCGTGTGGCAAAATCGTGTCCCGTGACCCGTGGCTCGTGACCCGTGTTTATCTTTGTAGCGGAGGTTCAGCCGTCTTGCCTGAAAATCATAAAGCTTGCTTGCGCTGTGGGTTTCGCAATAGTTGCCGCGCGAGGGCATCCAGGCTTCGA
>CAZQYB010000051.1:0-4150 GCA_964597535.1 uncultured Pirellulales bacterium
CGCAGATTCTGCCCTCAGCGGTGGAAATGGCGCTGGAGCGCATCAGTCGCTTTGCAAATGCTTTATCCGCCTCGAGCTGTGCGGCGCCTGCCGTGGGGCCGAACGCCTTTATGCCGACCGCTTCGAATGCGTCAACGACCCCTGCTGCGAGTGGGTCCTCCGGCCCGACCACCACAAGCTGTATTTTCTTCTGACGTGCAAAGTCTATGAGCTTGCCGGTTTCGTTGACGCCGATGGGGACGTTTTCGCCGCACTGCTCTGTACCGGCATTGCCCGGGGCGATATAGAGTTTGCCTAAGTTTTTCGATTTAGCCAGTTTCCACGCGATAGCGTGTTCGCGTCCGCCGCTGCCGATTATGAGCACATTCATCTGCCAACCTCAATTTAAACTTCAACAATCGTTATTCGGTATTCATCTTCGGTTTTATCACAGGTTTTATCACAGGTTTTATTTTATCCTAAATCGTAGGTCGTAGATTGGCAATTATAAATTTAAAATCCTTACGGTTCCTGAAAATTAAGACGGAAATGGCGGGTTGCATATCTTCGTGGGATGTGATATAAGATAGTGGTCAGAAGTCAGGATACAGAAGGTAGAAGACGGGAGACCGAATAGATGGAACCTGCGGAATTAAAATCAGCGACATCAGAGTTATTGGCTCGGATTGAAAAAATCCGGGACTGGCTTTGACTTGTCCAATAAAAAATCCCAACTCCGAAAGCTCGAAGAGAAGATTGCCAAAGCCGGTTTATGGGACAATCCCGATACAGCCCAATCCGTCGTTTCTCAATTGAGCGCACTGAAATCATTGATTGAGCCGGTGGAGGAAGCCAGTCGCAGCATCAGTGATTTAGGGGAATTCCTCGAACTGGCGGAAGCCGAATCGGATGAAGAGGCATTAGGACAGATTGAAAAAGATTTGGGTGAACTGAAAAAGAAGTGCGAGAAAATCGAGCTGCAGGGGCTGTTATGCAGACCGGACGATATGAAGGACTGCTTCTTTAGTATTCACGCGGGCGCCGGAGGGACGGAGAGCTGCGACTGGACAAATATGCTGCTTAGGATGTACACGCGATATTTTGAAACAAAAAAATACAAGGTCCAGGAGCTTGATATTACACCGGGGGAAGAGGCCGGCGTGCGGTCGATAACGCTGCGGGTCGGCGGGCCTTTTGCGTACGGCAAACTTTCGTGCGAGACCGGAGTGCATCGGCTTGTTAGAATAAGCCCGTTCGATTCACAAAAGCGACGGCATACGAGCTTTGCGGCGGTGGATTGTATTCCCGAATCCGGCGGCGACATCGATATTGAAATAAACGGGGAGGATTTGAAGATTGATTTTTACCGGTCCAGCGGGCCTGGGGGACAACACGTAAATAAGGTGAGCTCGGCGGTGCGGATTACACACGAGCCGACGGGTATTGTGGTACAATGCCAGAATGAAAGGAGCCAGCACAAAAACAAGGCCCAGGCACTGAACCTGCTAAAGGCCAAGCTTTATATGCTCGAACAGCAAAAGCGCGACGCCGAGCTCGCAAAACTGTACAGCAACAAAGGCGAAATTGCGTGGGGAAATCAGATACGAAGCTATGTTATGCAGCCTTATCAAATGGTCAAAGACCATCGAACCAACTTCCAGACGGGCAATGTAACGGCAGTGCTGAATGGGGAACTTGACGGATTTATCGAAAGCTATCTAAGGCATAGAGCTAAAACCAAAAACAAGGAGAATGAATAAAAGGTAACGAAAGATGAAAAAGATTATCGATGTAGAACTAAAGACACGGAAGGTGGATTTTGACAAATGCAAAACCGATTTGCTCGCGGTAGGCCGTTTTTCCGATGCCAAAGGGCTGGACAAAATCGGCAGCATGCTAAACATCAGACTCGACGGGGCAATTCAGAGAGTGATTGAATTGGGCGATTTTAAGGGCAAAGAGGGTACGAACGCTGTCGTTTACGGCAACGGCCAAATAGAGGCCAGGAGGGTTCTGCTGGTCGGGCTGGGCGAAAAGAAAAAGGCGACTCTTGATACGGTTCGCAAGGCGGCGGCCAACGCTGCAAATAAGGCGGTGGCAACAAATGTGGGTACTCTCGGTCTGGCCTTGCATAGAGCATTCGGGGGACGGTTCGACCCGGGTGCAGTGGGCAGGGCTATGGCGGAGGGGACATATTTTGGCAGCTATCGCTATGATGAGTTTGTTACTGGGAGCGAAAACGGTCGGCCGGACTTGCTCAAAGCTGAATTGATTGACGCCGATTCAGCGAAGACAAAAAAGTTAAACAAAGGACTTTCGGCTGGGATTATTATCGGCAAAGCACAGAGCTACGCTCGGACGTTGGCGAACCGGCCCGGCAATATAATAAATCCGGCGAAGCTGGCAACTATTGCGAAAGAGCTGGCTCGCAGTTCAAAAAATCTGAGCTGCACAGTTTTTGACGAAAAGCAATTGGCTGCAAAGGGCATTGGCGGAGTGCTTGCGGTCGGGTCCGGCTCGGAAAACAAGCCGAGATTTATTGTTTTGAAATACCGTCCCGCCGGTAAAGTCGCGAGCAGTAGTCCTACGGTCGGTTTGGTGGGTAAGGCGATAACTTTCGATTCCGGCGGGATAAGCATAAAACCATCGGCCAAAATGGATGAGATGAAATTAGATAAGTCGGGCGGGATTGCAGTATTAGGCACAATGAAAGCAATGGCGGAATTGGATTTGCCGATAAATGCTTACGGGATTATTCCGGCGGCGGAGAATCTGCCGAGCGGAACAAGCTATCGGCCCGGCGACATCATTAAAACTCTTAGCGGCAAGACCGTCGAGGTGCAGAACACCGACGCTGAAGGGAGGATGATACTCTGCGACGGGCTTAGCTACGCAGAAAAGCAAAACTGTGACGTTATCATCGATATAGCGACGCTGACAGGTGCCTGCAGGATTGCTCTCGGCAAATATATGGCTGCGCTGATGGGAAACGATGAGAAGCTGATAAAACGATTGCAAAGAGCGGCGGAAGACAGCGGCGAGAAGGTCTGGCCTATGCCAAGCGGTGACGAGTACGCAGAAGAGATGAAGAGTAAGATAGCCGACCTGAAAAATATCGGGAGCAAATGGGGCGGTGCGTGCACGGCAGCGGCCTTCTTAAGACAGTTCGTGGGGGACGCGAAGTGGGCACATCTGGACATCGCAGGCGTGGAGATGTTTGAGGAAGCTGCGGAATTTGCGGCACAGGGCGCAAGCGGATTCGGCGTGCGTCTGCTGACCACCTATCTTATGAATTTTGGAAAGTAAAAAGGTGCAAATATGAGTTCGGAAAACAGCATAAAAGTCGATACTGAAAGGATAAAAAAGGCGGTCGCGGAAATTCTTTTGGCGGTTGGTGAGGACATTGGACGCGAGGGAATAAGCGAGACGCCGGAGCGTGTGGCAAGGATGTACGCTGAACTTTTGAGCGGGATGCACGAGGACCCCAAACAATATATTCGCAGGGTCTTTACGGAAAACTATGACGAAATAGTTTTGTTGCGTGACATACCTTTTTATAGTATTTGCGAGCATCATCTTATGCCGTTTATCGGTTTGGCTCACGTTGCGTATCTGCCGGCCGGCGCGGTGCTTGGCGTAAGCAAACTGGCTCGCATAGTAGATTGTTTTGCCCGCCGGCTGCAGGTCCAGGAACGGCTTACGGACCAGATAGCCGACTTTATAATGGATGGGCTAAAGCCGCGGGGTGTCGCCGTGGTGCTGGAAGCTTCACATAGCTGTATGACCATTCGGGGAATTAAGAAAGCCGGCTCGGTAATGGTTACGTCGTCCCTTCGTGGGATTTTTAAGAGAGACCCGAAAAGCCGAAGCGAGGTTATGAGTCTGATGCGCAAGGGAAACAAATAAAAAGAAGGTAAAAAAGGTTTTTGTTTATGCATAAACTGTCGAGGCAGGTGCGTTTTTCTATAAATCCTTTTTTGCCGAAGGACAGCCCCGGCTTTAATTCGTTTGCATCTGAGCCGCCGGGCGAAGGGTTATCAATATTTTTCGAATTATGTGTGGAAATGGCCGGTGAGGTTGAGCCGGCTACCGGATTTGTCGTTAACGTAGTCGATATTGACAGGGACGTTCGCGGATTTGTTGTTCCGGTCTTTGCCAAAAAGATAAGAGA
>CAZQYB010000051.1:4160-16041 GCA_964597535.1 uncultured Pirellulales bacterium
AGCTTTTAAAGTTAGCGTGGGGACAACTGGCGGACAAGTTCGCGCAGGCGAGGTTGAGTAAATTGAGCTTGAAACTGAATCCCTTCAGGAAGATAGCGATAGACGACAGGGATTGTAAGATGATATATTTTTGTGAGAAATTTGAATTTGCGGCGACGCACAAGCTCTGGAACGAGGCCTTTTCGCAGGAGCGCAACTTAGAGGTTTTCGGTAAATGCGCAAATCCTGCCGGCCATGGGCATAATTACATTGTTGAGGTTACGGTAAAGATACCGGAAGACGAGGATAGTTTTCACATCGGAGATTTTGAAAGCATAGTCGATAACGAGCTTATAAAGCTGGTTGACCATAAGAATTTGAATGTGGAGGTGGAGGAGTTTGTCAAAACCAATCCTACCGTTGAAAACATCGCGGTTTTTGCGTGGAAGAAGCTGGCCGGCAAATTTGGCGAAGCAACACTACATTGCATTACCGTTTGGGAAACCGACAAGACATATTGTTCGTACTACGGACAGTGACTAATAGCTTTTGGAATTATTGATTATTTATTATTGGGCTTTGTATGAAAGTACTAATTACAGGCGGGGCGGGGTTTATCGGCTCTCATCTGGCGGAACGGCTGCTAAAAGACGGTAATAATACGATAGTCGTTATTGATAATCTCAGCACCGGCAGCTTAAAGAACATCGAAGGCTTCGAAGATGAATCCGGGTTTGATTTTGTTGAAGGCGATGTCCGCGACGCTGATTTGATGGCGAATTTGGTGGAGCGGAGTGAAACCATTTTTCATCTCGCAGCGGCTGTCGGCGTTAAGCTGATAGCTGAGCGTCCGGTGCATACAATAGAGACAAACATCGTTGGTACCGAGGTGGCGCTGGAGACGGCCAATAAGTTCGGCAAAAGAATCCTGCTCGCTTCAAGCAGTGAGGTCTATGGCAAGAACGAGGCGGTACCCTTTCGTGAAGATGATGATATTGTGCTCGGCAGCACCAGGTTTTCGCGGTGGTCGTACGCCTGCAGTAAAGCAATAGACGAATTTCTGGGCCTGGCTTTCTGTCAACAGTATGGACTGGGCGTGGTAATCGGCAGGTTCTTTAACACAATCGGGCCGAGGCAAACAGGTCAATACGGAATGGTGGTGCCTCGTTTCGTTCAACGAGCGTTGAGGAATGAACCGGTTTTGATATACGGCACAGGTCGGCAAAGCCGGTGCTTCTGTTATGTTGAGGATGTTGTCGATGCAATCATAGCCCTGATGAATTGTGATGAGGCGGCAGGGAAGGTCTATAACATCGGCTCGGCGGAAGAGATTAGCATCGAGGCCCTCGCTGATAAGATTATCGAAATGACGGACAGCCGAAGCAAAAAGGAATTCGTTTCATACGAGAATGCCTACGGAAGACCTATTGAGGATATGATGCGGCGTGTGCCGAATCTTGAGCGAATCAAAAAAACGATTGCCTGGGGACCTAAAACGAGCTTGACAGAAGCACTGCGGGTAATTATCGAAAACGAAAAGCTCAAAATGAAAAACGTAAAGCCATAGTGTAGTAAAAACCGAGGCAATATTCTTCGTTGTACAGATATTAAAGCGTATAAATTTTTCAGATTGCTGTTTTTAAGCGGGAAAGATAGCCGGGGCGACTCAAGCAGCAGATAAATGTAAACAATAGGAAGTGATGGGGACAAATTACGTAGAAGGGAGGCCGACCATTAAGGTCAAATACATAACAAAAATAGAGCAGTTGGAGCGATTAAACGAACAGGAACGGGCCGGGTTAAAAAAGGTAACGGACAAGTTTGATTTTCGCGTGAACGATTATTATCTGTCGCTTATTGATTGGGAGGACCCTAACGACCCGATACGTCATATTGTAATCCCAACCATCGGGGAGCTTGAGGAATGGGGCCGGCTCGACCCTTCCAACGAGAAACGAATTACCGTTATGCCGGGGGTAGAGCATAAATATCATTCCGTTGCCCTGTTTTTGGTAACCAACCAATGCGAAGGGATATGCCGGTATTGCTTCCGAAAACGGATTTTTATCGACCCGGAGACCGAATCGGTACGGGATTGGGATGCGGCATATCAATACGTGAGTGAGCATCCTGAAGTTACGAATGTCCTGCTGACGGGGGGAGACCCGCTGACACTGGCAACGTCAAAGCTTGAAGAGATTATTCGGCGGCTTAGGGAAATTGACCATGTTCAGATAATTCGCCTTGGCACAAGGATGACCGCATACAATCCTTATCGAATCATTGACGACCCTGCGT
This sequence comes from uncultured Pirellulales bacterium, assembly GCA_964597535.1. Lineage (GTDB taxonomy): Bacteria > Planctomycetota > Phycisphaerae > Sedimentisphaerales > Anaerobacaceae > CAZQYB01. Next base: position 6,438 of record CAZQYB010000051.1, read on the forward strand.
TGTTAGCGGTGATTGAAAAATACAGCACGGACAAAAAGAAGATATATGCGGTGACTCACTTTGTTCATCCGAGAGAGCTGACGGATGTTGCCATTGAGGCGGTGAATTTGCTTCAAAAAGCGGGGGCGAAACTGGCGAACCAAACACCTCTTATCAGGGGCCTCAACGACGAGCCGGGAGTTCTCGCTGAGCTGCTTGATAAACTGTCATTTATCGGAGCTATACCTTATTACATTTTTCAGTGCCGGCCGGCCGTGGGCAATAAGGTCTATACAGTTCCGATAGAGGAGGGGTACGAGATAGTTGAACAGGCTAAGTCCCGGGTGTCGGGACTGGCAAAGCGGGTGCGTTTCGTAATGTCGCATTCGAGCGGCAAGATAGAAATTGTCGGCAAAACGAAAGAAATGGTCTATTTCAGGTATCACCGGGCCTACCGTGATGAAGACAGCGGCCGATTTGTGGCCTTCAAGAGTAATCCGAGCGCCTGCTGGTTCGATAACTATGATGAAGCAATAGAGGATTGCTCCATCAATCCGCCGCAGGAACCGCACGAGTCGAAATAAAGTTGGCATTTTCAGTTCTGAAGGCATACTGCAATGATGGTTAAAACTTGGTTAGAGGGCAACGCCTATATTGATTCAAGAGGCATCGCAGACGACAAGAAACTACTGCTCTGTTGCAGACCAATTGATGGGTGTCATTGCGAGCCAGGCCCCAAGGAGCCGAAGCGAAGCAATCTCAAACCCCGCCCTCTGTCATTGCGAGTAGCGAAGCGACGAAGCAATCTCAATTCTGCGAAGACCTGAGATTGCCGCACAAAGCCGTTTAATTCATGGCGGTTAGTCTTGATAGGCGGCCCGTTGTACAGGCCTTTCAAAAAATCAAGTGCCGGCAGACCGAATTTGACTAAAACGCCGGCGAAATAAAGCCGTTAGGAAAATTACAATAACCACGACTCCGATTCCTGTCGCGGAAATGATTACGTTCTGAACACTGAAATTTCTGCCGAGAATTACAGAAAGTAATTTTACAGTTAAAAGAAAGGCTATCGGCACAACCAATGCTCCAAACAGCCATTTGGGTCGTGGTGCTTTCAAGGACAGGAAAAGATTCATATATCGAACCCAGAGCATAGTAAAAAACCCATAGGCAAACAGATGGAACATTATGCTTGTTACCGGCAGCAGTTCGGCTATATTCGCGCGAGCCAAATTTGTTAGAAGAAAGACGGCAACGCCTGTTACCACAAGGAACCCCGGCCAAAATGTAAAAAACGTAAACAGAATAAATCCTGTAAGCGCACCTGCCAGGTTCGCCAGGAAATCCATAACATCAGGGGTACGCCCCACACGGGCCTGAAGCAATTCATCAGCAACTCCATACCAGGTCACCACAAAAAGTATCCACCAAACGGCAGCTTTGCGCCAGTTTACTCTTTTGTCGGGACTTATTGCAAACCACAGCAGAAAAACCAAAACCAGATAGGCAAGGAAGTGAAGGCTTTTATCAGAGACGTGTGCCCTGTACACGAGCCGTGGGATGGGTATATGCGCAAAGATAAAGATGGCAGGCCAATAAAGCAGCAATGAAATTATAGTTAGCCTTTGTCGGCGGAATAAAGCCATTAAAAATCGCCTAAATACATTACAGGGCCCCCACTTAAATAACTATCCCGACGTGCCGGGATTTCCTGTATAATGATATATCGATTTTCACAATCCTATTATTTAATTTTACCAGAGATTGGTTTATGATGTAAGTAAGTGGATTTATTAAAAATCGGAGAAAAGTTATGTTCCATTCGATAATTGAATTTATAAGAAGTGCGATAACAGAACAAATAATAGAGGACCCCGCCTGGGCAACCGTGGCTCTCATTGGGCAGGTGATATTCGGCGGACGGTTTGTCCTTCAGTGGATAGTCAGCGAGTATAAGAAAAAGTCTCATGTACCGACGGCGTTTTGGTTTATCTCATTGGCAGGCAGTTTGATACTGCTGAGTTATTCCATTCATATAAAAAATCCCATTTTTATGCTGGGGTTCTCATTGAACACGCTCATATACTTACGGAACCTGCATTTGATTTATAAGCACGCCGGAAAAGATATGGCAGCAGTCATCGAAAAGGGGGAGGACTAAGGCGCTAACTGCTGCCGATGAATTTCACGAGTCAGGTATAAGATGTGGATTGTTAAAAAGGTTGCCTGCCATCCATTTTGAGTGTATAATATAGGTCGTTTGTCATTTGGCGCCTCAAAAACTTACTTGGAGAACTGGAAAAATGAAACATTCGACAATACCCGGCGTTTCTATTTTGCGGCGTATCGCAGGGTCCCCAAACGCCCTTTGCCGCATTTGGGAACCTGCAAAATGGGGACTCCTTATAATCGCTTTAGTCGGTTTTGTTGGCCTTTGTCTCGGTCAGCGGAGGCCTCGAACTCCACCGCTTAGGGTGGTTCAGCTTCCGCAGCCGGAGTTAAAAGGGACGCTCAGTTTCGAGGCGGTGTTGGCCAAGCGCCGAAGTGTCCGGCAGTTTACCCCACAGCCGCTTAACTTTGCGCAGATTGGCCAGTTGGCCTGGGCCGGTCAGGGCATAACAGAAAGGCAGGAAGGTTTTCGAACGGCACCTTCGGCAGGGGCGATTTACCCGATAGACCTGTATTTTGCCACACGAGATGGGACATTTGTTTACAATCCCTATGAACACAGTTTGGTACAAACTTCCAATCGGGACATTCGAATCAGACTGGCGACCGCGGCTTCGAACCAAAAAGTGGTGGCTGAAGCTGCGTGTGATATTATTGTTGCCGGCTCCGTGAAAAAACTTACAGCCAAATACCACAATAAAGCTAAAAGATACATGCTGTTGGAAGCCGGGCACATCACTCAAAATATCCAACTGCAGGCCGTGAGTTTGAAGCTGGGGGCCCTGCCGGTTGGCGCTTTTAATATAAGAGACGTCAACAAGACTTGTAAACTGCCGGCGGGCATGGAGCCGCTTTATATAATTTGCGTTGGTTACCCGGTGGGGCAACCGATAACAGAATGGACAGATACTACAAAGGCAAAAAGAGCGGTGTTGATTATCGCAAGGGAGAATTTTCGCGATGAAGAGCTTTTCGAAACGGAATTTGTTCTTGATAACGCGGGGGTGGAGACGATTATAGCAAGCACAAGGACAGGGGTTATAAAGGGTATGCTTGGAGGCAGCGCCAAGGCGGGGATTCTCGTGAAGGATATTGTTGTCGATGATTACGATGCGATAATCTTTGTAGGCGGTTCGGGAGCGAATGAGTATTTCAACAGTAGGGTTGCGCTGGACATCGCTCGCGAGGCGATGGATAAGGGCAAAGTTCTTGCGGCAATCTGTATTGCACCTGTGGTCCTGGCCAATGCAGGAGTGCTCAATGGCGTCAGAGCCACGAGCTTTTTGTCCGAACGACCCAGGCTTCTAAAGGCCGGCGCTATATATACCGGCGCTCCTGTTGAGCGGGATGGACCCGTAGTAACCTGCAGTGGGCCGAGGGCTGCAAGTTTATTCGGCGAAGCCATCGCAGATGCCATCTTCGGCAGATAACAGCAAAATTGAGAAATATTAAATATCCGGAGGAGCGAAGACACCGTTATGAAAAAACTTACGTATTTGATTGCAGTTGTAATTGTCGCAGTCCTCGTTCTCGATATACCGGCTCAGACTCAGTCGGTGGTCAAGCAACTGCGGCAGGGCCGCGAGAAGGAGCAAGCGGGGGATTTAGACGGGGCGATTCAGGTCTATCAGCAAATAACCACAGATACAGCGGTAAACCAACGCCACGTCGCTCATGCGTACTATCGTATGGGGGTATGCTACCTGAGAAATGGAGATAGAGATAACGCGAAGAAGCAGTTCGAGCATTTGATGTCAGAATTTCCCCGGAAACTGTCGGCCGTTGCAAACGCCAGAAGAGAACTGAAAAAAATCCAGCGCCAGGAGCGCAGCGAAGAGATGAAAAGGACCAGAGCCAGCCAGCTCGGCAGGGAACGCGATAGGAACAACCTGTTTTCACTAAAGCCCCCCCCGACTGTGGTCAGAACAACACCTGCTAACTTTGCCGATAACGTTCCGCCTACATCGAGAACGATTAGTGTCACTTTCAACCAGCAGATGATGGACGAAAGCTGGTCATGGACGCAGTTTGATAAAGAGACATTCCCGGAAATGGTAGGCAAACCCCACTATGATAGAGAAAAAAGGACCTGTACGCTTCGGGTAAAGCTGAAACCGGCGACCGCTTATCTCGTCGGCATTAATTCCGGAACAGCCAAAAATTTCAAAAGCGCAACAGGCGAAACGGCAAAGGCGTATGCCCTTGTTTTTGCCACTGCGGATATTACAGGCGGGCCCACTGCGATTCCGGAGGAGATGCTTGCCAGGGCAAGGGCTATTAATGGAACGAAAGCGACGAAAGAGTTGGCGGAGCCGGCAGGTGAGAACCTGCTTGCAATGGTGCCGGCCGAGAGTCTGTTTTGCATCCGAGTCAACCATTTTGAATATACCCTCAGTCAGATAGACCAGTTTTTGGCGGGCATCTTGCCTGTACCTATGGCGGTCTCAATATCGGTGCGAACGCAGTTTGCGAAGATGCTGGGCAGCCCACAGTTAGCAGGCGTCAATATGGCCGGCAGTTTCACGCTCTTCGGACCCATTCTGGGAACTGATATGTCTGACCCTGATAATATTGCCATACTTGTCCCCGTCACCGACTATAAGGAGTTTGTCAGCGGTAATCCCAATGTAAGCCAGCCGGACAGGAATGGGGTTTCTAAAATCACGAGTACTAAAATGCACCCACTATTGGTTACGCAGGTAAAAAGTTACGCACTCGTTACCCCTCAGGGAAACGGCAGCGAGCTAATTACAACGGCAAAATCGATTTTGGGGGGCGAGATGACCGGCCTGGCAACTGCTCTCGATGCCGCTAAAGCTAAACAAGCGGCTGAACAACCAATCTGGGCCTATGCCAATATCGAACTTGTGGAAAAGACTCACGGCACAGCAATATCCGGTCAGTTCGAACAGTTCAAGATGATGGCGGGAGCGGCAAAGCCGAGCGGAGAAAGTAACACGGCCGGCACCGCCGGCATAATGAATATCGACATCGAGAAGCTGATGAAAGAAATACGTCTCGTGGGCCTAACCTTTAACCCAAAACCAAATGTTTTGAACATAACCTATACGATTTCAGCAGTGCCGGGGACAGAAATGGCCGATAGCTTTGTCGCTGATTCCCCGGCGGTACGCGGGTTGATTGAAAAGCTCAAAGCCGAAGAACCAAAACAGATGGGTGCTGGGATAAAACCGATTTTGGCATTGCTTCCGGAGGCGGACAAGGCCGACTTTGTAGGTACATACAACTTGATAGATATATTCAAAATTGTAACAGCTATGGCACCTATGCCAATGCCGCAGATAGATATCCCGACCAAGAGCAATATCGCTTTTGCCGGTAAGGTTGGCAAAGAGACGATGACAGTCGATATTGCTTTGCCGAAAGAGCATTTGGCTGAGATCGTGGCCGCAGCTATGGCGATGCAGCAGCAGATGATGCAGCCGCCAACAGGCGGCCAGCCAATGCCGCCCGGCCCGCCAATACCGAATATTCCGCCGGAGGTTTTTATAATCGAGCCGGGCGTCGGCATGGGCCCAATCCGCTTCGGCAGGTCGATCGACATGGCGTCACAGGTACTCGGCAGACCCGATAAGGTAACAGGAAATGCAAACGAGTATCGCCGGCTCGGCCTTGCCATCGGTATGTCAAGCCGTGCAAACGTTACCTCAATCGCCTGCGGCGATGCTGGCCTGCCAAACTCCCCCCTGATAAAAAATTGCAAATGCCGTACCGACGAAGGTGTTGGGATGGGTTCGAGCAGGCAGGATGTTGTATCAGCTTATGGCCGGCCCTCTTCCGTTGAAGAATTCATAGGCATGGGCAATCTCGTTATGCTCAAGTATGATAACATTAACGCAGGGTTCGTACTGAGAGATGACAAGGTTGTTCATATGACCTTCAGGAAACCCCGAAGACCTATTAGCAGATGAGCTTAAAAGAGACATCCGGAAACAGGTACCCAGGCAATTACGTTGCAACGGGCAGTTTTTTTCCTTTGCCGAAGATTAATCCGAAAAGGTTCGAGCAGCTACGCGAGGAGAAAGCAGAAAGGCCTCTGATTAAGTCGGGCAGGCCCAAATTTACAAATGGCACCTGTCACTGTCCGGCAAGAATTACAGGCATCTATGGTCGCAGAATGACCACGTGGCCGTCAAAGTTGCCGTCTTTTAGAAATGAACAATGAAGGGTCGGAAGTTATGAAGAACAAAATTTTTGCAATTGTTGTGTTGGTAATGGCAGTTTTGATTTTTACCGGCAGCGGCTGTAAGTATTTAAAAAACAAATTAAAAGACAAAAAATACTCTGGAAAGGTCTTCGATGTTAGAGTTGAGTACTGGAGGGGACGAAGTACCATCCCCAAAATCTGGAAAAACGTCAATAACGTTTGTTACAATTCAGAAAAAAATGAATATACTTTTTACGTAGACGATAAATTGATTGTTTTGGACTCCTTCGACCCAGTTGTTTTAACTGAAGTAGGATCAGTTCCGCCAATCAGGGAAGAAGATGAATTATGGTTAGGCAAAAAGTTTAACCTATCTATTATTAATGGCAAAAACGTAGTCAAGACATGGGAAAACATCGAAATAAAATCTACCCATTCAGAACGCATTCAATTGTTATCTGGACATCAACTCGTTAATGTCATCCCATCTATGAATGACACAATAATCATCGAAGAGATTGTGAAAGCTAAAAGTTCTAACGACCTGTCGGTTGATGCTAATACGGAAAACTATTTCTTTGATAGTTCTGAATTGATTTCTAAAGAAATTAAAACTAACAAGTACATACACACTCAACCTGAAGACTTCAATATACCTCCAGCCGATAAGTTTATTCCGCATGGTGATATTACAGACGAACAACAATTCGGAATATACACAGTGAAAACATATCGCAGCGATCGAGACGGTGCTGGGTCGTTGGAAATACTCAAGTCAGGCCAAACAATCTATGGTCAAAATGGCGGGAAATTTCAAATTGGCAACAGAGGAGTTACATGTAAGGATTCAAAATTTTGTTTAATTGGCAGTGATTTAACTGGTAATGGCAAAGCCAACCTTGCTATCTATGAATGGTCTGGCGGTGCTCATTGTTGTTACACAATGTTCTTATTTGAGTTTGATGAGGAGGTCAAGCAAATTACCAAAATTGATGGGAAAGATAGTGTTCCAGAGTTTACAGATATAGACGGTAATTCTGTGCCTGAGTTGTCATTTTATGATATGACATACGCATATTGGCCAGGATGCTTTGCCGACTCTCCTTGTCCTCGGGTTATTCTCCGTTGGAGTAATGATTCTTATGTAATTGCTCCAGACCTTATGCGTTGTCCCGCTCCGAGTGCACAGCAATTGGAAAAAGAGGCAGCTAAAATCAGGGTAAGTGAAAGATGGACTTCTGGGCCAAACTCGGAATATGACCAATGGAATATCCCACGAGAGCTATTTAGTACTGCGTTGGATTTAATGTATACAGGTCATGAAGATTTGGGCTGGAAGTTTATAGAGATGGCGTGGACTGACAAATTCCCAGTTGATAAGGAATTGTTTGAAGAACTGCGAAAAAAAATGGCTTCGAGTCCCTATTGGACAGAAATGCAAGAAAGAAGAAAAAACAATTTACAAGAATCAGATAGCAACGAGCCATAATTGTTAAACTGTTATAACGATAAGCAAAATATCAGAAGGTCGAGTTTTACTGATACACCCATAAATTATTGCAAAATCAAAATCTTAAATACAAAAAAGGAATGATTATGAATCGAAAACAAATGATTTCTATGTGGTTGGGAATAGCAGCTTTTGTTGTTGTTTCGCTATCTACCAAAACATCTTATGATGGAGGTTCGAGAGATAATATCGTTTTGTACACTTATTATGGCCCGTTAATTGCGTACTTACTAAGTATCTGTATAGTAACCGCTGGCCTGATTTACACTTTCAGAGACAAGACACCTAAAAGCAAATAAAAATCTATGGCTGTTAGTTGTGAAATTAAGAAAAGAGTTCGAATTATGAATCCTGAAATCGCAAAATATTGGAATGAAGCGTTAAAGAGCTTTGATGATGCTAAAGTTGCTTTTAAAAAGGGGAAATCAGACCATGATATTAAAAAAAAGCTCTCAATGGCTATTTGCCACGGACAGATTATGACGAGGCATTTGAAAACAGGTGGTGAAGAACACCTAATCAGCGTCGAAACTGCTGTAAAAAGCATGGATAATTTAGAGAAATTTAGTATCGATCACGCCTTTGCTGTAACTTTGCAGGCTTTGAGGGAGTATCGTAATCTGGTACCTGACGAATATAATTTACCACTACCTACCGGTTTGAATAAATAAAAAAAATATCAACAACTTTGGGGGATTAAAGGTGTCCGGCAGGAATTACAGGCATCTATGGTCGCAGAATGACCACATGGCCGTCAAAGTTGCCATCTTTTAGATATGAACAATGAAGGGACTGTGGCCCGGCATGAATAACAAGGTCGCCTTCATCAAAAAACCCGTTCTTATTCGCATCGCTGAAAAGCGCCCCAATGTGTTGATATTGTTTCCTGCCGCTGTATCGAACAGCTATAAAATCACCCCGACGAATGTCTTTTCCCCATTTAAGTTCCCTGTTGGGACTTCCTTCCCGGAGGACAAACTCCTTAACTTTCGAGCATTGATTGACTAACATCGCCACATTGTAATTTTTCTTAATCGGCTCCTGCTTCCATTTCCCATAGGCGGCTATCAGCACGTCAGCGCAATCAACTCCTATGTAATTATTGCTTTGGTAAATGACCGAGCCGAATAATCCCGGCACATTAAAAAAGGAAGTCAGATAACCAAGATACCCCTGTCCATCGCGTATCGAGACTCGAAATACCGTTGTTGACAGCCCTCTTTCGTCGGAATCCTCAATCCCGGCGGACCTGTAAATTGTACCTTCCTTTTCAACTTCTGCCTGAAACCAGAAACTGCCGACGTCTTCGTGATAGAATCTCGACTCTCCGCATTGGACCCTTCCGTCCTCTTGATTATTGAACGGCTGTATTTGCCAATGACCACGAAACTGGACCAATTCCTTCTCGTGATAATCTATCCTGGCAAAACCAACCCATTGATATGGGTCCTTCTCCCACGGGAAATTGGCGTTCTTATAAATCTTTGAAGTGGCGGGAATAATCTGATACCACCTTATTTGGCCTCCAGGAACTTCATCGACCTTCAATACAATTTTTTGCCCTTTCAAAGGATAAATTGCTGTATTTTTCACCCAGCGGCCGCCGTCAATACTTGATTCAATTAGAATGGTAGGCCTGCTGTGTTTTACAGAGCTTGCGAAAGTGTCGCCTTCGGTGCTGTCAGGACTGCCTGGCTGGATTATGACGGGCGTCCCCACCGGGACCGCATTATACAGCTCGCGGATATCTTCGTTCTCCATGGCTATACACCCAAGAG
>CAZQYB010000052.1:0-15749 GCA_964597535.1 uncultured Pirellulales bacterium
TCCACGTCGGCCACGGACAATAATCATTCTTCTCAGACTCGCCCCACGGCTCTATGTGCGCACCTTCCTCGAAGATTAAAAATGGTTTATAATCAGATTTAAGGTTCACCATTTCTATGTTTGCATTACGCAGTGTATTTTTTGGAATACCACCCGCCCAAGAAAGCGTTCGGCTTTGCCCACGCGAATTTACCACCGTCAACGCTTCCAGTTCAATATTATCTTCCGGCCTTGTACCAGGCCCACTTAAAAACTGCGTGTCCTGGAAGCAGTAATGACCATAATCCGAACTCCAGTATTTGATATTGCGTATCCCCACACCGTCCGGGTAAATGGTATAATACTCATCCACCCAGTCACTCCAACCCGTTTTTGAATCCAGACGCGGCTTCTGATACAGAATATCAACCACAGCATAACGCCAGTGCACGACTACCCTCGCATCCGTATTCTCGATTATCCGCACGTGGGAATGCCGGCACTGTTTGTCCGACATATGCTCGGCACAGCCGAGCGCGCCGCCTCCCCCTTCCTCAACGCTTTGGTCTGATATCCATTTGTTATTCTCAGTCACCCAGCCGGCCCCATAACTTGTCCCACGCCAGAACACCACACTCACAGGTGTTTGGTCGAACTTAACGACAACATCGGGATGCTCCGAAACCCTCCACAGATTATCCCACGTCTCATAGTAGCTCAGCTTCGTATAATAAGCCCCGAATCTGTCCGCACGCACCGGCCCCGAAGGAAGCACACGCTGCTGCATCGCCGGCTCATCACGCTGCAAATCACTCGGCTTACTCTTGTCGTACGATTTCAGAATCTCAGACCCGCTTAATGCCTGCCCGTATATCTTCACTTCATCTATTAGCCCGTCAAATCCATACAGCGTTGGCAAGGTTGCTTTCGGACGAACCGGGTCAGTAGGTCTTAGCTTCCGGTTATTCCTGCCGATAAGAACATCCGTCTCAGCAGCCGTGACGCTCTCCTTCGCAACCGCCCGTGACTCAACTTGCGCACCATCGATGTAAATGCACATCTTGCCACCGGCTTTATCAAATGTCCCTGCCACGTGCGTCCACCTATATAGCTCAATGGCCTTAGAAGACGTCACCTCCTCCCACTTGCCCCCTACCGATGCCATCAATCCTAAATGCCCGCTCTTGTCGATACCCAAATAGTATCCCTTGTCCCTCCACTGCGACTGATGCACAACCGGCGCCCAATTCCACGGATACGCCCCTATTGCAATCCACGCTTCAAGGGTCAAACCATCGCCTACAGAAGGCGCCTTGTCCTTATCCAGAACCACGGCCGAACCATACCCGTCAAATTGCAAAGCCGTCCCCAGAACACCTGCCTTCCACAAACTTTTTGGCCCATCAATCTGACACAGTGCTCCAGTTATTTTTTCCCGCGTCGTATAACCGGCCCCTTCGTCAAACCTCCACCACGCAGCCGGCGATACAACCGGCCTCACGTCCTTCTTCACCGTGACAATTACATCGTCAAAATCTTCTTTTGCACCGTCACTCGCCGTCAAACGTAGTTTGTAAGTACCTGCGGGACGCAGTAACACCTCGGTCTTTGCAGCATCGCCGTCAGAAAACTCGACCTCCCCCGATCCCTCCACTTTGCTCCAGCTCAACTTTAGGCTCTCCTTCAACCCATCATCACAAACTGAACCATCAAGCTGTACCCAATATGGTGGAGCTTTCCCCCAGGGACCCCCAACTTTAGATTGGTCATCCCCCGCATCAACACGCGGCGCTTTGTTTTTAGGCACGGTTTCCCCAACCGGCAAAATCAAAATTCGAATCTGCTCTGCACCTGACTTCTCTAACCACACAACAAGGTCGCTGCCTTCAATATGATGGGCGTAGCCCGCCTGATAGTTCTTGAATACTTTACCGTCAACGTTTACCGATATCCCCGCATCGCCCCAGTTCTTCACCACAACTACCGGATTATTAATGCCCTTCTCACCGCACCCTTTAAGCGCAAAATCCAACTTCGATGGCCGCCCGTTCTTCCTGCATCGCAGCACACTGCAGTGCCTGCTATTGTCAAAACCTTCATAATCATATTTGCTGGATGATGAACTGCTAAGCGATATGGCAGTCTCACAGTCCCACGAACTCTCAAGCTTGCTGACACCATCAGCCAATAGGTGCAATTTCTGAATACTCAGATTTGACGCGCTGAGCCAATCGTCAACCTTCTTTTGCCCCCGCCTGATTGTCCTGATACAAACCCCGTCAGGATAAACGCTGAAATACTCATCCACCCAGCCGTCCCAAGCTGGGTTATCAAAATCCGGAACATACCGCCAGTGCACCACCGCCCGCGCATCGCTGGCCTCTATCAGCCGAACATGCGAATAAACATTCACCTTATCAGGCCTTGTCCCGCTGCCGTCACCTTTGCGCGGCACCAATTCATCCACATACCATTTGCCCTTTTCCGTTTTCCAATAGGGCAAATAGCTCGACCCCCGCCAGAAAACAAACTCCCTGTTCTTATCAAACCGAATAACAATATCGGCGTGCTCTCTTGTCCGCGAATGCTTCTCCCACGATTCACCGGACTTAACCTTAGTATAGTACGCGTAGAAATCCACACCATAACAACAAGCCGAAAAAAACATCAACACCACCATCAAACCACAAATAGTTGCTCTATACATCCTTTGCACCCCTAAAGTTCAGTTACTTGGTTACAACAGTGGCTAATTTGTGACAGGTAGCAGCGCGACGGTGACAGGTTCTGTTGACTTGGTCTTTATCCAAACGATAAGGTCACTGCCCTCAAGCCTGCGCCGAAGCCCAGCACGAAAGTTCTTACCTTGCTCGATTTTCTTACCGTTAATTCGCAGCTTCGCATCCGACTCACCCCAGTTCTTGATTACAAAGGCAGGATTAAACACAGGAGATTCCGCATTAGCTGCAACCTCAAACCTAAGTGCCTCAGCTTTGCCCGAAACATTTTTCGACAAAACATAAGCACGTTGGGCCCGACTATACCCTTCATTGGTGTATGCTTTGCTCAAAACTTTAATTTCCGGCGTCTGCAGCCACGACCGTGCCACCCCAAGTAAGTGCTCAATAGGTTTGTCGCTCAAACCCATAATGAACTGCCCTACCCTGGTGATACTGTCCTTTGATGTGCGCTTGGTTGGTGCGCGCGGCGAAGTGATAGCCGAACTCGAAACACGGTCCGCTGCCAGTGCATACCGCCCGTCCGACGGTGCCTGTGAAACCGGCCAGTGGTTCCACGTCGGAAAATGAGAATACTTGGGCCGCAGCTCCGCCACTCCGCCCCCGTAAGGAATAATCCGGCTGCGGGGCTCATAGACATAGCACGCCTTGGCCACCGATTTAAGATTAACGATGCAGATATTTGCGTTGGGCACTTCATTTTTGAACCGCCCACGACGCTTGTCGTCGCCCGGCCACGGCTCCCAGCTATACGTGCGTATCTCACCCTTCATATTTGCCAGCGTAACCGCATCAAGGCTGATATTGTCCTCAGCTTTCTCGCCCGGCTGATTAAGAACCGTCGGCTCCGTTATGCTGAACCCGCTTATACCGTGCACAAAGAAATTTCGTATCGCTATCCCGTCCGGATAAATGTAGTAGTACTCATCCGCCCAAGCACCCCAGTCCGTAATCTCATCCACCTCGGCAATGTTGTACAAAACGTCGCAGAGAGCATAACGCCAGTGAACGACCACACGCGCATCGTGGTTCTCAATAATCCGCACGTGAGCAAAACGACACTGCTTGTCCGACATATGTTCCGCACAACCTGCAACAGCGCCGGTTTCTGCACTCTGGTCGCCCACCCATTTGCCGTTTTCAGTAACAAGGTTCATATTGTAGTTCGTGCCCCGCCAGAACACCATCTTGTACTTACCTTCGTCAAAGGTAACTACAACATCCGGATGGTCCCCGACCCGCCAGAGTGCGTCCCATTCCGGATAAAACTTTAGCCGGCAATAGGCCGCACCAAATCGATTTCCTCCGGCAGGAAGCTCAGGCAGCTTTCGCCACTTAAGCGCCGGCTTCCCCTTAGGTTTGCTTGCCCTGTATGCCTGCTCAATCTCACGCGCTGACAATGCTCGACCGTAAATCTTCAATTCATCGATAAGTCCATCAAAAGAATATGATGTCGGGAAATTTACGCCAGGCCTGACCAATACTTTAGGATTAAGCAGCGTCTTTTTATGGTTTCTGCCTATCTGAAGGTTCACGTCATCAGCAAGAGTCAATTTCCCTTTTACCGGCAACCTGGCCGCAAGTTTTCCATCAATGTAAACTCTAATCCCCGCATCTTTTTCGAATGTCCCCACGATGTGTGACCATTTCTCCATAAAAGGGATAGTCTGCTTAGACGTGCCTTCATACCATTTACCGTTAACCGCCACATGCAAACCGACGTGTCCAATTTCATCAATACCAAAAAAGTACCCCGCCTTATGCTTCCTCTCCTGGTTTACTATAGCGCACCAGTTCCACGGATATGCCTGCGGAGCAACCCACCCTTCAACGGTAAAGTCATCCATCAGTCGCGGCACATCAGCCGCCTTGCGAATGATACGGGTAGTAAAACCGTCGAACTTGACTGCTGTTCCCGAAACCCCCGGAAGATACCGGAACTTGCGACCAATTGCGTCCTCTTTCCCACTGACGCTGTCAACAGCTACGCCGCCCTTGCCCTCATCAAACTTCCACCACGCCAGAGGTCCTCCATCAGCCGCAACAGCCCGGGCACCAAGAGCACACAATATCCCGACTGACACAGAAAAACGAAAAACGATTACCTTTCCCATCGCAAAGACCTCGTATTCAACTCGAATACGATATTCTCAATCACCGCGACCTGTACCACATAGGCCTCAGCGAGATTTTGATTGGCTTCGTCGATTCGGTCTTAATCCACACAATCAAATCACCACCTTCAAGCGTGTCTCTGTACCCGAAACGGAAGTCCTTGCCCCACTCGACCTTTTCACCATCAATCGCCAAAGACGCTCGGCCCTTGCCCCAATTCTTGATAACGAAAGCAGGATTGACCACAGGCGACTCTTCACTCGCCGCTAATTCAAATTTAAGAGCTGAAGCTTTACGCACATCCCTGCGAGCAAGCACATACGCCCGCTGCGTCTGGTCGTAACCTTCGCTCACGTAGCCTCTGCTGCTGCTCAATTTCAACTTCGGCGCATACAGCCACGACTTGGCCAATAGTACAAGCTTCGCAGCCGGCTTGTTCGTCATCCCGTTGAGCATAATCCACATCCGCGATATACCTTCCTGCGAGTACTGCTTCCACTCTATGTGAGTCAGCGAGGAGTGCGAAGGTCTGACAGCAGACTCAGCCACGGTCGTGTCCGACTTTTCCTGAGCCACAGGCCAATGATTCCACCAGTTAAAGTAAGAATCCCCAGCCTGGCCGCCATAGACTTTAATTCGCACACCATCGGGGTTCACAACAGTAAACGGTTTGTAAGGATTCTTGAAATTTATCACCTGGATACACGGCCGCCTGGGCGGGTCACGAAGCGGCGGCCCACCCTTTTTAGTCCACTCATACGTTTTGCTCTCACCTTCAAGATTAGCGAAACTTACCGCATCAAAGTTTATATTGTCCTCAGGTATCGTCCCTGGCTGATTGACAACAATCCCTTCCTGATACTCTATCCAGTGCTCCAGAGGCGAGCCGGTATGTATGGTCGCTTTACGAACGCCGACCGAGTCAGGATATATCGTATAGTATTCGTCAACCCAGTCCCCCCAGCCGGTCATCTCATCACGATACGGCAGTTGGTAGTTCAGGTCCGTCGGCGCGTAACGCCAGTGAACTACTACTCGAGCGTCACTGCTCTCTATTATTCGAGCATGTGAGTACCGCGCCCGCTTGTCCGACATAGGTTCGCACATACTATCGCAGCCGCCGAGGTGACCGCGACGCTCGAAGAACTCATTCGTGTACCACGCACCGTCATAAGTCGCCCAGCACGGAATATAGCTCGTCCCTCGCCAAAACACGAACCGATGGTCAACGTCATCAAAGCGCACAACTACATCAGGATGCTCGCTCACCTTCCAGAGCTTGTCCCACGTCAGATTGTACTTGAGCCTTACATAATAGGCCCCGAAACGCCCCGTCCCCTTAGGCCCTGATGGAAGCCGAAGCGGTATCTTCGCGTGCAGCTTCTCCAGCTTCTTCGCAAGTTCCCCCGCCTTCACCTCTGGAAACGACGACGTCAAGACTTCCGCATCGAACTTCCTCGCCAGTGCATCGACCTTACGCTTATAATCTTGCCATTTCTGGTTCCCCTGACCATGCTCACTCTCAAGATAGGCAATCTCCGCACGCATAAATTCTATCTTATCACGCACCGTCTTTTCGCTTGGCGCCACTTCAGCACCCAAAACCTCAGAACACACTAAGAACGGGCATAGCACCAACACGCCGATAAAACCTGTTAACCAAACTACTCTTCGCATTGCATAACCTCCGTTCTGCTCTCTAATCACATAACCTGACTTCTTAAATTCGCTCAATAACCACTAACACTAATCACCCGCAGGTGAAAGCGAAACCGTAATTGGCTCCGTTGATTCTCTCTTAATCCATACCACCAGGTCACTGCCCTCAAGCCTGTGGTTGTGCCCAAGCCGGAAATTCCTGCGGCGCCTAACATTTTCACCATTGATTTTCAACCTGGCTCCGCCCTCACCCCAGTCTTTCACTACAAAAGCAGGATTAACTACCGGAGAACCTTCACTGGCCGCCAGCGCAAACTCCAGCGTCAAGGGCTTACCCTTATTCTCGCACACCAGTACATAAGCACGCTGATACCTGTCATAACCCTCACTCTTAAAACCCTTGCCGATAAGGTTCAGCTTTGCCGGATAATTCCACGACCTCGCCAAAGGCACCAACCCTTTCACATCTTTGTCACCCATACCAGTCAGACTCACAGCCGTAAAGGTGCCATTGTTCTTGTCGTGTTTGATAATCGGAGAGTCCTCAATTGACTGGGCAAGAGAGGAATGTGCCGGCCTGTCAGGCACCCCGCTCCTTCGTCCATCGTTGGGCAATTGTCCAACCGGCCAATGGTTCCACCACGGAAAACGTGACCATTTCTCTTCAACACAGCACCGCATCAACTTCGGACGGCTGTTCGGTTGGAAAATAATAAACGGCCTATTCTGCGCCTTGAGATTGACAATCTGAATCGTGGCGTTGCGCAGCTTGCCATCATCCCTGTCCCCCTTCTTCCATGTATATGTCTTCGATTCGCCGTCCATATTCCCCCAGGTCAGAGCTTCAAGCTCTATATTATCCTCCGGCCGCGTCCCCGGCTGGTGCAGCACAATTGTCTCCTGCCATTCATGATGCAGACGATTACTGTGCAGTATCTGCTTTCGAGTAGAAACCGCATCCGGATAAATATAATAATACTCGTCTGCCCACTCGCCCCAGCCGTCCTTGTCCGCACCGAATATCTCATACTTAATATCAGAAACGGCATAGCGCCAGTGGACTACAGCCCTGGCATCATTATTTTCGACAAGTCGAACATACGAATACCGGCACTGCTTGTCCGACATATGTTCCGCGCAGCCCCACGGCGAGCCTCCACCAGTCCGCTCCAGGCTCTGGTCGCCCATAAACAGACCCTTCTCACTCACCCAGATAGCACCGTAAGCCGTCCCTCGCCAGAACAGCATCCTCACTACAGTTCCATCAAAACGCACCAATATGTCAGGATGAGGCCCAACACGCCACAGCTCCTCCCATTCGTCCGCATACCGAAGCCGGCAATAAGCTGCACCAAAACGATTCGGCAAATCCTTCGGCCCCGATGGCATTCGCCGCCACTGCAATGGTTGCTTCACCTTCGGCTTGACTGCGCCAAAACCCGAGCGAACCTCCTCGCCGCTCAGGGCTCGGCTGTAAATCTTCACCTCATCAATCAGTCCGTCAAAAACCATATTGGACAATATACTTCTGCTCGGCCCACGCTCCGTATTTGCCGGCGACATCTTCTTCTCCCCCTTGCCTACCAGCAGGTGATAACCCTTCGCCGGCGTCACCACACCCTTCACCAAAAGCGCCCCCGCTTGTTCGCCATTAATATAGAGATTGATACCAACATTCTTATTGAAAGTCCCTGTTATATGAGACCACTTTAACAACGGAACGGCTGCCTCCGAGACGCACTCTTTCAATTCGCCGTCAACCGCAACTTTCATTGCTATATGTCCCTCGGAGTCGATACCGAAAAATATACGCTGGTTCCGCTCAGGCACCTGTCCTTTACGTCCCAGCTCTTTAGTCCTGACGTAGTCCTTTTCTTTCTCGCTGTGACTAAGCGCTGCCGGCTCCACAATCGTCTTGGCCTGACCCGCCCAGCTCCAGTACAAACGCAAAAAAGATGGGTCGCCGTCCTGAAAATACGAAAGAACAATCGGATACTTCTTGCCTTTCTCCATCGATATCTTGCCGGACCGCGCTTTCCTTCTGCCCCAGCCGTTTATCACAGTCTGCTTATTGATTTCAAGCTTTAGCCCGTTGTCCGCCTCGGCGGTGAATGTCACCTCACCCGTAAAAGGTCCTTCAATATATCCACGCCAGCGAGCAGACCAGTCACTATATCCGCCAGTCCAGTTATGATTGACAACCTTGAGCACATCCGTACCGTCAGGATTGCTGAAATCCGGCTCGTTATACTTTGCACCGAACAGTCCGGGCTCTAGTCTCAACTCACCACTCTTCGCCTTTTCCCCAACAACATTGCCCGCCTGGTCAACTACCCCCGTCCAGTTCCACGAATATGTTTGCGGCGCAATCCACGCCTCGATAGTGAACGCCTCCACCAGCCGAGGAACCTCGTCTGCCTCACGAACTATCCGCGTCGTATAGCCGTCGAATCTAAGACACTTGCCACTCGCCCCCGGGACGTATTTGAAGTTCCCCTTTATCTCGTCGTTAATCTTACCAACACTATCAGCAGCCACTTTGCCTGCCTCCGCATCGAATTTCCACCACGCCACAAGCCCCGTTAGAAATCGTCCTTTCGGAGTGTCCAGGCCCATTTGTGCAGTTTCTAATGGGGCAAGCCCGTCATCAGCCCCGGCCGCTGATAAGCAGCCTAAAGTCAGCGCGAACATAAATCCTGCCAAACAAATTACTTTTTTCATTGGACAATCTCCATTCTTCAAAAAACTCAATAAAATGTTATCAATTGCTGCTGATATTAACAACAATCCAACCCAAACGAAAGCAAAATTCTTCCCACCTTCGCTATTTAACCCCGCGTTTCACACGGCGTTTTCGCTTACCCGTCCCCGCCACGGCAACGCGCTGCTTGTCATTCCTGCGAAGAGCCTGCCCTGCCTGTCCCGTCCCAAATAGGCTCCTGCCGTCATTTGGTGCGGGGAGCGAAGTCGAACGGGCAGAGGAATCCACATTCAACCCACGGCACCTGCATTCCGCATTTAAGCATCTACCGTAATTCCACAAAAACCTGCAACTACTGGCAATTGCACGACATATTTGGTATTGTGTTCACATTGAAAGTTGCCCTGTTTAAATATTCAGCCCCTGAATTTATTTAGGGGTTCTTGAACCAAAGAATATGACCAATCGCACAAAAGGCAAAGTTTATCTCGTCGGCGCCGGCCCCGGCAGCGCCGATTTAATCACCGTCCGCGGCGCCCAGCTTCTCAAAACCGCCGACTGCATAATCTACGATAAGCTCGCCAACTCTGCCTTACTGAACCACGCCAACCCCAACGCCGAGATTATCCACGTCCCTAAAAGAATTGGCAGCGGTTCATTTACACAGCAGGAAATTAACAAGCTGCTTCTTGAAAAAGCTGCCGGCGGAAAAACCGTAGTCCGCCTAAAAGGCGGCGACCCCTGCACTTTCGCAAGAGGCGCTGAAGAAGCGGTATTACTCGCCGAAGCAGGAATTGATTTTGAGATAGTACCCGGCGTAACCGCCGCCATCGCCGCCGCCGATTATTCCGGCATTATGCTCACCCATAGAGATTACAGTTCACAGGTCGTTTTCGTTACCGGCCGAGAAGCAGAAGGAAAACAAGACACCAACATCGATTGGCCGATACTCGCCAAGTTCACCGGCACCATAGTTTTCTATATGGCAATGGGCAACCTCGAATTCATCGCTGAGCAGCTTATCAAAAATGGTATGAAAGATGGCACGCCTGCAGCCGTAATTGCAGACGCAACCTTACCGACTCAAAGAACGACAAAAGCTTCGCTTGGGCTGATTGCCGATAAGTGCGAGCAGGAAAAAATCGAGCCGCCTGCAATAGTCGTTATTGGTACCGCCGCAGACAGCGACGAGCGACTGAACTGGTTTGTGAAGAAGCCATTATTCAGCAAGACCATCGTCATCACTCGCGACCATCGCGGCAACGCTGATTTCGCCGCCAAAATCATCCGACGTGCCGGCAACCCTGTTGCATTCCCAACAATAAAGCTCAAGCCCCTGACCGGCACCAATCAGTTTTTGCAAACACTCGCCAAACTCTCAGACTATGACTGGATAATCTTTACGAGCGCAAATGGCGTAACCTTTTTCCTTGATGCCCTGCGGGGCTTGGATAAAGACTGCCGCGTTTTTGCTTCCTCAAAGATAGCGGCCATCGGCAACGAAACGGCAGAGCGTTTGCGAGAACTTGGCATAAAGGCCGATTTTGTACCGAGCGTTTTCACCAGCACCGAACTCGGCAAACAGCTAATCGCCTTTGCAAATTTGCAGGGGAGAAAGATTCTGCTTTTGCGCTCGGAGCTTGCTTCAAAGAACGTTGTTGACCTACTGGTCGCTGTGGGCGCCGAAGTTACTGAGACGCCCCTTTACACAACCGAGCCGGAAAAAAACGACTCCGAATGGCTGACGCAAAAAATCGCCAAAGGCGAAATCGATTGGATAACATTTGCAAGTCCTTCGGCGGTGAGAGCATTTTTTGAACAAATCCCGACCGATTTAGCAAATTCAAGTAGTGCTAAAGTCGCATCAATTGGGCCGGCAACTTCCGAACAGTTAAAAAAACTTGGTGTCAGGGCTGATACCGAGGCAGCCGAGCACACCATTGACGGCTTACTCGCTGCTGTCGAGGGGACATATAAATGATAAATGTTTCAAAGCTATATTGTGGCCGGCCGGGTGAATCCGACCATTTAAGATACGCCAACCCAGACTCGTTCGGCCCCGTAGTCGTTTATAACTGCACCTCTCGATGCAATTTGCACTGTTTGCACTGCTATAGCTCGTCCGAATCACATCCTTGTGGCAGTGAATTGACTACCGCCGAGGCAAAAGGATTTCTCTCACAACTCACCGAAGTCAACTGTTCGGTTTTATTGTTCAGCGGAGGCGAACCATTATTGCGAGGCGATTTATTTGAATTGTTAGCCGAAGCACACCGTCTGAATTTGCGGACCGTCTTGTCCACTAACGGGACATTGATTGATTCTGCAACCGCCGGCCGACTCGCCGACCTCGGTGTAAGTTATGTTGGCGTCTCTATCGATGGAAATGAAAAATTCCACGACAGATTCAGAGGCGTAAAAGGCAGCTTCAAAGCTGCTCTGGCGGGAATTGAAAACTGCCAGAAGGCCGGCATAAAAACCGGCCTGCGCTTCACAATAACAAAAGCAAATGCAGACCAAATACCCCGCATCTTTGATATTGCGGCCTCCGCCGGCACCCGGCGCGTATGCTTTTACCATCTCATCAGAAGCGGAAGGGCAAAAGACCTTGACGAACAAACACTCTCGCCCCGACAAACACGCCAAACTATTGACACAATAATAGAGAAAACAGATGATTTTGTGCGAAAGCATCTGATAGATGAGGTGCTCACCGTGGACAATCATTGTGACGGTCCTTATCTTCTTATAAAGATGCAAAAAGAGAAAAATAGCCGTTACGAACAGGCCGGACGGCTCTTACTTACCAACGGCGGCAATAAAATCGGGGAAAAGCTCGTTTGCGTCGGCTGGGACGGCTCCTTACACTTGGACCAGTTCTGGAGAAGTTATTCGCTCGGTAACGTCAAGGACAAAACTTTCAAACAAATCTGGGAAAATTCGGCTGAGCCGGTACTTAGCAAACTCCGCAACAAGTCGAAATTTGCCGACCCGCGCTGTCTTAAGTGCAAATGGTTTGATTTGTGCAAAGGCAATTTTAGATTTTTAGGCTCAGACCCAGCCGATGAAAACTGGTTCAACGAACCGCCCTGTTTTCTGTCGGATAAAGAGATAGGCCTTTAAAAAATCAAAGCGCAAAATTGAAATTCAAAGATAAAAGGACTTAAATTTTGCATTTTGCAATATAATTTTGCTATTTACATTTTAATATTTGAACTTTTTTGAGGGGTTTTATTATGGGTTTTCCGGAAATTAGAATGCGAAGGCTGCGAGCCAGTAACGCGATGCGAAAATTAGTGCGCCAAACTACCTTGAGCATCAATGATTTTGTTTATCCTCTTTTTGTGCGCGAAGGCAAAGGCCTAAAGGAGCCCATCAAGTCAATGACCGACTGTTTTCACTTTTCGCCGGACACAATTGCCGCCGAGGCCGCCGAAGTCACGGCATTAGGAATACCAGCGGTGCTTTTATTTGGTCTGTCTGCTAAAAAAGACGCAACCGGCTCACAGGCCTGGTCGGAAACCGGCGTTGTGCAGCGCTCTATAAAACAAATCAAAAAGCGCACGCCGGACCTGCTGGTCATTACCGATGTTTGCCTCTGTGCATATACCAACCACGGCCATTGCGGCGTCATAAAAAACGGCAAAATCGACAATGACTCAACGTGCGAATTGTTGGCGAAAACTGCGCTTTCTCACGTCCAGGCCGGTGCCGACGTAATCGCCCCTTCGGATATGATGGACGGCCGGGTACGTTACATTCGCCAGACCCTCGAGGAGAACGGCTTTCACGATGTAGCGATTATGTCATACGCCGCCAAACATGCTTCCGCTTTCTACGGCCCGTTCCGCGACGCCGCCGAATCCGCACCAGCCTTCGGCGACCGCAAAACTTACCAGATGGACCCGGCCAACGCCGACCAGGCAATGGCCGAGATTGCACTCGATATAGAAGAGGGTGCCGACATCGTTATGGTAAAGCCCGCCCTGCCTTATCTCGACATCATATATCGCGCAAAGCAGCGCTTCGATTGTCCCATCGCCGCCTACAACGTATCCGGCGAATATATGATGCTAAACTGTGCAGCCACCTCAGGCCTGCTCGACAAAGACGCAGCGATGATGGAAATGCTCTATTCCATCAAACGCGCCGGCGCCGGTATAATCATCACCTATTTCGCAAAGGATGCAGCGGAGAAATTGAAAAATTAGCCGCAAGTTGCACAGATTACACTGAATTCATTATCATGTCATTGCGAGAAGCGCAGCGACGCAGCAATCTCCATAATTTTGCATTTTGATTTCTAATTTTTGATTTTCCTCAGTGCCCCCCTTGCTCTCTGCGGATTTGATTGATTTTGTGAGGTCGTTTACGTAGAGAATTGACTGTTGATGTGTAATAAGCTACAGTTACTTTCGATTATGAGCAGTGAAGAATACAAGCCGAGACTCATAGCTTTTGAAGTTACTCGGCGATGTCGGTACGCCTGCCGGCACTGCCGGGCAAACGCCTATCCTGATACCAGCGATGAGAAGTTGAGCACCGAGCAGTGCAAGAGGATACTTTCGGGTGTAGCGGATTTCGGGAAGTGCGTGATAATTCTTACCGGCGGCGAGCCAATGGAACGCGATGACATTTACGAGCTTATCAGATATGGCCGGGGGTTGGGGTTGAGAATGGTAATGGCTACCTCCGGTTATTTAATCGATGATGACTCGATTGTCAAATTGAAGAAAGTGGGAGTATCGGTTTTATCTTTTTCTCTGGACGGTTCCTCCGCAGAGACTCATGATGCGTTCAGGGGCGCCAAGGGCGCTTTTGAAGCGGTAGTTAGCGCTGCGGAGACAGCAAAGCGGGCGGGTGTTCGTTTCCAGATTAATACGACAATCAGTAAAATCAATGCGGACGAAGTCGTCGGCATATCTGAACTGGCTAAACGGCTCGGTGCATATTGCTTTAATCCTTTTATTCTTGTGCCGACCGGCAGGGGAAAAGAAATTGAGGATGCAATGCTCGACCCGGTAGAGTATGAAGCGATGCTCAGCGAGCTGCTGGGGATAAAACTTCAAAGCGAGATTGAGGTTAGAGTCACATGCGCACCTCAGTTCGCGAGAGTTTGCCGGCAGGCAAAGAAGAAGCATTTAGCCGGGGAGGTGAGTGGGTGTATGGGGGGAAATGGGTTTGGGTTTATAAGCTATAAGGGTGACGTGCAGACGTGTGGGTTCCTTGATGTGTCGGCGGGTAATTTGATTGAAAATGATTTTGATTTTGGAAAAATCTGGTTGGAGTCGGAGTTTCTTAAAGAAATTCGTGACCGGTCAAAGTACAAGGGCAATTGCGGAATTTGTGAGTATGTCGGTGTGTGCGGGGGCTGTAGAGCAAGGGCGTTTGCGGCCAGTGGCGATTATCTGGCTGCTGACCCAATCTGTAATTACAAACGTGGAAATGAAGGTTAAGTGTGCGTTTGAATAGACTGCAAAAACAATTGTGCAATGGGCTTCAGGATGGCCTGCCGGTTTGTTGGAGGCCGTTTGATGATTTGGCAAAGTTTTTTAACAGTGATGAGAAAACAGTTTTACGGGAAATCGAAGAATTAAAAAAAATGGGGATTATCCGGCGGATTAGTGCGTTGATAAATTATCAGGCACTTGGTCTGACAAGCACTCTGGTTGCAGCCCACGTACCGGAAGAAAACCTGAAGGAGGTTGCGGAGGCGGTCAATTCTCTGCGAGATGTCTCCCATAACTACCGGAGGACTCACTACTATAATCTGTGGTTCACCCTGCAAGGCAAATCCGATAAGGACATTGAACAGACACTCTCAGATTTGGCTGAACGCTTCGACGTCGATTTTCATAGTCTGCCTGTGAAGGAGGTTTTTAAGCTCGATGTTCGCTTTGATGCGGAAAGCGAGGGAGAACTATTAAGCGATATTAAACAAGCCCCGGAAGAAGTAAGGACTAAAAAGGAAAAAGCGAAAATTGAACTGAACGAAAGCGAGAAGCTGATACTGGGGAAATTGCAGTATGATTTGGATTTGACCGGTAAGCCGTTCGATTTTCTGTGCGAAGAAGGCTTAGAGAAACAAGAGGTTTTGGAAGTTATCAAGGGGCTGATTGATAAGGGTGTCATTCGGCGGATAGCGGCTGTTGTGGATTATCGGAAGCTGGGATTTGTCGCTAATGTTCTTTTCTGCAGTGAAGTTCCAGAGCACAGGGTTGTTGAGGCCGGCGAGAGGCTGGCTCGTTTTGGGATAGTGAGTCACTGCTACGAGAGAGAGACTTTTGAGGGTTGGCCTTATAATCTTTTTGCGATGATGCACGCGAGGAGTATGGGCGAGATTCAGCATGCGATAAATAGATTTGTCGAAGCTGAGGGAATAGATTCGTTTGAACTGCTGCCGACGGCGGCGGAGCTTAAAAAGCGGCCGGTGAAATACTATTTTGGTGAGTTGTGATAAGAGAAAATCAAAAATTAAAATGCAAAGTGTAAAATTAAGGAAGCGCTTGCGCGAGGGTTTTTTATTTTGACGGGAATTGCGGGTTTGGGTTTATTAT
>CAZQYB010000053.1:0-15631 GCA_964597535.1 uncultured Pirellulales bacterium
GGGTTGCCGGGTTTGTCTGCGTTTCTGTGTCGCGCCTAAATCTGCCTCGGTTTGACGTTTCAGTCTCGCGATTCGCTTCAGTGTGCGTTCATCCGCTTTGCCGGCAGAGCGTAAATTGTTAAGACGCTTCAACTGCTCAATTCGCTTAAGAGTGCGGTCGTCCAGGCCCAGTCCTTTGAATTCCGCTGATTCAGCCGAACTGACATCTCTTCGCTCTCCGTATCTGTCATATCTACCATATCGTCCGCTACTACCGTAGCTGCCTCTGCCGCCGTAGCTG
This sequence comes from uncultured Pirellulales bacterium, assembly GCA_964597535.1. Taxonomy (GTDB): domain Bacteria; phylum Planctomycetota; class Phycisphaerae; order Sedimentisphaerales; family Anaerobacaceae; genus CAZQYB01. Next base: position 281 of record CAZQYB010000053.1, read on the forward strand.
CCGCTGCCACCGTAGCCGTACTCAGCGGTCAACTCCTGGAATGTTGAGTTGTAAATAGTAAGCTGCACATTTTCCCGTCTCGGCAGGGTTACCAATTCAATAGCGCTCGCCGGTGCAAAAGGCGGCTTTTCAATTTCGGCTTCAACAACGTCTTTCGGTTTCACTGCTCGAGCAATCTCCGCTCCCGGCTCGAACTTCGCTCCTGGCTTCTCAGCAATCGGCCTCTTCACAGGGCCGCGGGGTTCTATCTGTTCCCTGCCCAGACGCGAAACCAGCAGCAGCGAACCTATCAGCAACACCGCCGCAGCGGCACCAATCCAGGCAGGCCTCCTGAAGGAAACAGCCCGTGCCCGCACCGGTGGTTTGCTGACTTCGGCTAACACGCGTGAAATCAAATCGTCAGAAGGCTCAAGCTCCTCCCGCAACAATTCCAAGGCAGCAAATTTACGTTTCAATTGCTCCAGATGCTGTCGGCACCGAGCGCAGTCCCGCAGATGACCAGCGATTTTCTCCAGCCGGGCATCTGGTACCAGCTCGAACTGGTACTCAATAAGTTCTCGCTCTGTAAGATGGTCCTTCATCCGGTCTCTCCCGAGACATCAGGTAACTTCTTAGCCAGCGTTTTAAGCGCCCTGTACATTTGTGTTTTTACCGTCCCAATAGAGCAGCCCAATATTTCTGCGACCTCGCGGTAGCTGAGCTGCTGATAATAAGCCAAAATAAGCGTTGTCCGCTGCTTCGCAGGCAGCAGCTTGATAGTCTGCCGCACCTGCTCTGCCCGCTCCGCCTTTTCTGCCTCCTGCGATGGATTAAACGAATTATCTGCCACAGCAACCGCACCTAATTCTTCACCGTCCCTCTTGGAACAATCTGATTTTCGATTAAGTGATAAGACCTGCAACCGCTTGCGCTTACGCAAACCGTCGATAGCAACACGTGTTGCGATTGTAAACAGCCAGGGCCTGAATCGACCACCCCGAAACGTATGTGCTTTTTCGTGGACACGCTTGAATGTCTCCTGAAAAAGGTCCTCAGCCCGTTCTCGCCTGCCGCTCATCCGCGTCAAATATCTGAGCACACTACCCCCGTATCGGCGCACAATCTCAGCGAACGCCGTCGGCTCGCCCCGACAATGGGCGTTTATTAGGCTCTCATCTGTGCTCTGCATTGAGGCAATCTACTCCATCTACCAATAGAGACGCCGCTCACGACCCAGCGGTTGACAAAGAACAGAAGAATTTTGCAAAAATTCTGCGTTATTCACACAATTCGTAGTCTTCGCATGATTATTAAGACACAGTTCTCAACTTAGGGTTTCAACTTTCCGCTTTTTGAGTAATGATTGTTCCCTGCCGAAGTATATGTCGTCAAGTCAAATCCTGCCTTGGGCTTTACGGCGGCCGAGTGAACTGCAATTCGCAATGAGAGTGCAGGGACTCGAACCCTGGACCTACGGCTTAAAAGGCCGTTGCTCTGCCAAACTGAGCTACACTCCCAAAATCAATTCCGAATTATAGCCGGAAATAGCAGTTGTGTGTAAAATAAATTTTAGGAAAAAGGTGCTTTTCGGTAAAAATTCGCAACTTTTACCCATACAGAATCAACTTTACAGGAAAATTAAATGTGAGCTTTTGTACAAACCGACTCGGAACTATTCGTATTAGACTCTGATTTGCCAGAAACTTGAATGGGCAGCGAACAAAAGAACCAAAATGTGTACGAAAAAGCAGCGTAATCAACAAGAAACGGCTATCCAACGTGCTTTCAGGAGTTTTTCGACATTGGAGTTTGGAAGGGCAAGTCACCTGTCAATCCAAAGTCACAATCCGCGGGTTTGTCATTTGAGTTGCTCTCGACGAAGGGAAAATTTTTGTGGTAAAAAAAATAAAAAGAAGGTAGATTTCTACCTGTGGACTTGGTATTATCCCACTCTAAACTGTGTGGGGATAAAAGCGTCTGCAAAAACCAATAAATAGGGCAAGAAAAACAAGAGTAATAATATGCAGTGTACAGCCTTGAGGATTTGTGGATGCTTTTAAAATTCTGGTAGGAGGCCAATATTATGACAAGTCCAGAAAATGGCGGTTCAAACAAGCAAACGACTGGTAACAATGCTCAAGAAGAGGAGAACATCTACAAAGATGAAATAAATCTGATAGATTATTTTTTAGTTCTCTGGAAACACAAGTGGCTTATTTTATTTGGTTCAGTTTTGCCGGCTTTGATAGTCGGGCTTATTTTTTTCTTTACACCAAGAAGCTATGAAATTACTTATGTCTATGATGTAAGAGATGATGTGAGAGATGATGTGAGAGATGATGTAAGAGATGATGTGAGAGATGATGTAAGAGATGATGTGAGAGATGATGTAAGAGATGATATGAGAGATGATGTAAGAGGCGATGTAAGAGATGATGTAAGAGGCGATGTAAGAGATGATGTAAGCGGCTGGAATCTTAATGAAAAGAATTACAATGTTTTCGTCATCAGATTCTATAGTGAAGAAAACTTAAATAAGATTGTAAGTAAACTGCGAGAAAACGGGCTTAATGAATATGCTGGATCAGTAGTCGCCGCTGGAAGTAACCCGAATGGTTTGCGGGGCCTTTTAAGGTTTGAGCCAGTACCTTCCTATATCGACCTTTCCAAAGCAAATATAACCGATACCAGGCAATTAGAGCAGATTCGAAAATTAACAGCTCAGTTGCTTCGTATGACTATAGTCGGGGGGGCTAAAGAAAAACTTCTCAACATATCTTCTGTAATAAGGGACAACCTTGAAAAGGTAATTCCTGTATATATGATTCAGAAACAGTTGTCTGATGACATACGAACATATAAAATGAGGATGGCTGATATTGAGAGCGATAAATTTGATTTGGAGCTTACCTTAAAAACAAACAGGAATGTGTTAGAAAAGTTCCAAAAAATGAAAGGCGGCTATCCTGATAGAGTCGAAGGAGAAGTCGTGCTGCAGTTTGATGTTGGTAGTAAGAGCGAATACCTGCCTTTGAAGTATCAGGTGCAGGCAGTGGAGTCTCAACTTATACAACTTGAAAAACAAATAGCTGTAAATGAAGCAAAATATAAGTATTATGAAAATTTGTTGGCCTTAAACCAAAAACTATTTGCCGAGTTGAAGAACAATGTTTCCTCATACTATACAATTCAACAATTCCATTCCTACTTAACTGAATTAGTTGCTAGTTATGAAACTAAGGAATTGAAAGATTATTTAGCTTCATATATTAAACGAATAGAGAACAGAATTTCCATAAGCACCCCTGTTTCAGAAAATCCAAAGATGTATTCGATTGCTAAAGGTACAGTTAAGAAAAGTGGCCTTGTGTTTGTGGTAGCGTTAATGATATCAATATTTGTATCCTTCCTGTTAGAAGGCCTTAAAAAAGCCAGGCTCAGATTTCGTAAGAACTAATTTTTGGCTAAACAAATAAAATTATCAGTGTAATCAGCGGTTAATTGCAACCCACAGGCCTGCCCTGAGCGCAGCCGAAGGGGACGGAGTCTAATAAGATTTATGATTTGCAACAAATCAAGCAACGGCCACTATTGAAACCGGATTTGTCTAGCCGATTGTGGAAGGTTGTCACTTCTCAAAAGAAACACGCCCAGAACCTCTCTGTTTTGGTTTTTGTTAATTTTCTTATCGCTGGTCTTGGTTTTTTAACGAGAGTAAAAATTGCAAATACTTTAGGGAGGGAAGGTTTTGGTCTATTCGCATATGCCTTGGCATTAGGAAGCTATGGAGCAGTCATAGTCAGGTTTGGCCTAGACCGCACCTTTGTACGCGACCTCATCCATTACCCAAGGCGTTTTGGTCAATTAGTTGCTGGAAGTCTTGTTTTACGGGGCTTGCTCTTAGTTGTGGTGATCCTGGCGCTAGTCAGTTGGAAGTTGACTTTTGCGAGTAGCGAGCTTAGCTGGGGCGTGATTGCTGTAGTAGTTGGTACCTCCCTTATGGCATTGGACTTGCGTGCCGTGTATGATAGTTGGCATAAAATGTCGCGCGACGCAGTTTATAACCTCATACAGAGATGCTGTTATTATGCACTAATCTGGATTGTGGTATTGTTTGTTCCGGATAAACTGAGCATTGGTCTGATTGGTGCGGGGACTATATTATCTGCGGCCCTGTATCTGTTTATGCAGCAACGGTGGGCGTTTAGGCGAATCGAATTTTATAAAGCAAAAGAGTCTCTGGCAAAGACAGCTATCAAGCTTGGATTCGCCAATCTTTTGGTATGGGCGGCTGCTATAGGTTGTCTGTCCTTTGGTGTCTTAAGTCAGCTTTTGTTAAAATATTTCAGGGGAAATGCCGAACTTGGCGGTTATTCAGCTTGCTGGCAGATAGTATTATTAGCAACTCTGTTGCTCAATCAAATAGCCAGGATAGGCAAGCCAGCGATAGCTCGGTACACTGGCAACAATCCCAAAACAAATGCTGATCGTCTCCATTTCCTTGTTCGCTACAGCGGTATTATGCTCGCGGTAGCGGCTACCATAGGTTTGCCTTCTATGTTATTCCCGGAGATTATCATAGGAACAATTTTCCGCCCAGAGTATATCTCTGCAGCCGGTACCCTTCGCATCTTAGGTGCTTACATCATGGTTCTTTCTGTTGGAATGGTCGCTGCTCAGTATGTACTTGCGGCTCGTATGGAAAAAACCTATTTTGCTAGTGTTATCCTTGGCGGTGTGCTTAGCGTCTCTCTTTGTCTTGTGCTCATCCCAAAATTCTCGGCATTCGGGGCAGCTCTATCGCTGTTGATTTCCCATAGCGCTGCGATGGGACTGTATGTGCTGGCTGCTATTCGTAAAGTCACGAGGGGAGCCAAAAGATAATTTTATAATTCTCTCGAGAACAATTGGGTTTCTATACTTATGTTATAAGATGGGAGCATATCCATGAGAGAAATCTGGACAACTTCGGCGAGTGGTTAAAAAAGACATTCACATACAAAGCCCCCAGTTTAGATATGAGCCGCTGATACTGTGTGCCGCCGATGAGAAAATCAGATACAAGGCTAGCTCGGGCGGAGTCGTATCTACCATCGTGCGCTACCTGTTTGAAGAAGGGAGAATAGAAAATGCAGTAAGCTATGAATTTGATAGATATGAGTGGTTCAAACCTAAACTTATAAAGTCATATGAGGAATACCACACTGTGGGTTCTATATATCATGATGTGGAACTGATAAAATTTGTAAAAGACAATGCACGCGATATAAAAGGCAAGATATTAGTTACATGCCTTCCATGCCAAGTAAAAGCAGTTAGAAAAATCTTAGAGGAGAATAAGATAGAATCTTTTATTGTTGCGTTGACATGCTCTGCTCAAATGTCGAAGGAAGCAACTCATTTTTTATTCGATAAGTTTGGCATAGAAGAAAAAGATATAGAGTTTTTCAGGTACAGAGGGAATGGATGGCCTTCTGGTGTGCAGATAAAAACAAGGACTAATAAATACTTCTTTCATAATAATAAATCTATTTGGACGGATATTTTCAACTCCCATCTGTTTGCCTTAAAACGGTGTTTCTCATGTAAGGACACATTCGGATTAGAGGCAGATATATCTGTTGCTGACCCGTGGCTTGAAAGGTATAAGACAATGGACGAAATTGGAAACACTTTGGTGCTGGCACACACGGATAAGGGCAACGAATTAATTCAAGAAGCTTTACAGTCGGGCACATTGAAATTAACAGAAAACATATCACAGTTTGAAGCAGTAAATTCTCAGGCGTGGACTCTTAAGAGAAAATATGTTTTGAGAAAATATAAGACTTTACTAAATCCCATCTTAAAGGTAATGCGAAGCAAAATATACGTTTCTCTCATGTCGCCATTCAATTTAATAAGAATACATACCAGAGTCTTTAACAAGGTCGTCAGGGTCTTGTCAAAATTGGAAAAAATCAGATGAGGTTTCTGATTGTAAATCAACACACATCCAATCGTGGAGACGAAGCTGCTGGCAAAGCACTGTTGCGAGCATTGGATAAAGAAAATGAAATCAAGCAGTTGGATATTCTATATAACAAAGTAAACATGCTTGAGGAAGAAAAGCTGACTTTCGAGACAGTCCGATATATAACACATCATTCTGCCGCAATTCTAAGTGTCTTTGATAAAGCCTTCATTATACTTTCATTCTTACTGACTTTCCGATTAATAAGAATTCTTCTGAAGATATCGTGCCTAAAACAGGAGTTCAAACTTATAGAAAATGCTGATATAGTTGTTAGCGCTCCCGGCGGAGTAAATATAGGCCCATATAAGGATTGGAGATATTTATGGCGGTTATATATTTCGGTGAAGTTGGGTAAACCTCTTGCGATTTATTCAATTTCCTTCGGTCCCATCCCGAAAAACAGGTTATTCAAGTTTGTATCTGTGTATGTTTTAAGAAAGGCTAAGTTTATATCTCTAAGAGACAAACAAAGCCAGACATACGCAGATGAATACAACGTAAAGCATGTTCCTTCGATAGATACTGCCTTTCTTGATGAGACTTTTGCAAAAGAACTCCCACTTGAACTCAACAATATAAAACAGAAAAAGTATGTTGTCATGGTACCCAATGAACTATATTCATGGCACCCATATTATAGAAATATTAACACAGAGAGTTTAGATAAGATTTACTTAGATATCATTAATCTTTTTACAAACAAAGGAATCGACATCGTTTTACTACCTCAGCGTTTCGGTAGCCGGAATGACAGCAAGTATTTTGAAAGATTACGCCAACAAATACCAAATAGAGAGAACATTAACATTACTTGTGATGAGTATAGCTCTGATATACAACAAAGCATCGTTAACAATGCTAAGTTCCTGGTCGGTGCCAGATACCACTCTATTGTTTTTGCCATAAGAGGGGAGATACCGTTTGTTGCCATGTCATACGAGCATAAAATAGAGCACATGTTATCTTCCTTATTCCTGGATAAATACGCGGTAGATTTAAAAGAAGTTTTAGAGCAGGAGTCGTCCACCCAACTTATTAAAAAAATCGAAGTGTGTTTTGACAAAAGAGAAATGATAAAACAAGAGTTATCTTTTGCTAATAAGAGAGCTAACGATATCGCGAAAAAGACGTTTTCAACTTTTGAGAGCTTCCTTGAGGGCATCGCGTGAAAGAGCCAAAAGTTTTGATAATAATTCTCAACTGGAATAGCTGGCAGGATACCATTGAATGCTTGGAATAGTCCTTGTAAATTATAAAACAGAAGATAAGACAATTGGTTATGTTCAGCAGGAACTAAGTAAAATTCAATGTAACTACATACTTGTAATCGTTAATAATTCCTGTACGGAAGAGTCGAACATGAAACTGGCCGAGGGTTGTCACGCCGAGTTAGTAATTGATACGGACAAAGTTGATTCAGGCACAGATATATTCATTATTGGTGCTGGTGAAAATCTTGGTTACGCTAAGGGTAACAATCTTGGTGCAGCTTTCTTAAGGCAACACTTTAACATCGACTATTATCTGTTTACAAACAACGACGTGAGAATCGTTGATGGGTATGTTGTGGAAAAAATGATAGAAGTGGCAGAGTCTAGACCAAGTATTGGTGTCATTGGCCCAAGGGTTATCGGTTTAGATGGAAAAGAGCAGAATCCTAGACAATATATTACAGTTTGGCGTAGAACTATTATTCCATGGTTGTTTCTTCCGATATTATTCCCGCTTATAAAAAGGAGATTCTTTAGGGATGTTCAGAAAAACGCCAGCGAAGGTGAGTACTACGGGGTTTCCGGAAGTTTTATGTTAGTACGAAAAGAAGCCTTTGAAATGGCCGGCATGTTTGACCCCAATACTTTTCTCTATGCAGAAGAGCTAATATTGAGCGAAAGGATGTTGCCTTTGGGATTTAAAACCTATTTCTTCCCACATGTGAAAGTCATTCATGAGCATGGCCAAGTAACAGGTCGATTCCTTGCTGTGAGGGATACCCTAAGAATGGCTTTCGAAAGTGATATGTATTATTATAGAAAGTACAAAAAAGTTGGTAATATGACTATCTTCTTTGCAAAGCTTTCTGTAAGTATTTGTCTGAATGTGTATCTTCCAATTATAAAGCAAATAAGAAGATTTCTTAAATGTTATAAGAATTCGGAGGTTTGATTTAATCTGCCCTATTGATGTTCACAGAAAACAGGAAAATAGAGCCAACAGATTGCTTTCCAGTTTACCCTTTTTGGTAATCACCTACGTGGTGTCATATCAGTCAGTTTTCACCATATATGGACTTCCACCACAGTGGCCTCTTTTTAAAAGTTGCTTCCATTTATAAGCGGTATAATGAAGAAGATGATAAACATCTTGCTATTTTCTTACGGTGTCTCCATTGGGTTGCCGGATATAGCACTTAATTTTTTGAGTACACGTCTGCGATTAGACGATGGCATCATGATGATTCTGTTTCTTTGCCTTTTTATAGATGGGCTATGCCATCCCTATCGTTTTACCAAAAGCCAGTTGAAATTCCTGAAGCTTGTAACGCTCTTTGCAGTCTTTTGTTTATTATCTTTGTGTGTTACTCTTATTCTGGATTTGCCATTTGATTCCTACCCACTGTTTCGTATGTTGGGTTGTATGCTTATCCTGATAACACTTACAACAGTCCTTAAATCTTCAAAAACAATAAAATGGTTAGGATGGGGTTTGGCATTTGGAGGTGGTCTTATTATACTACAAATTATAATCAGGTGGTACGGAATAGTTGGAATTGCATCTATGGAATATTCATATCAAATGAAAAAAGCTTTGCGTTTTGGGACATGGAATCCTAACGCTTCTAGTCTCTATGCCATCATGTTTGCTTTTATAATGGCTTTAATTAGTTATGAGATGTCTGGGATAAAAAAGAAAGCATTCTGGTTGGTAGCAGGTGTCTTTAGCTTAATCCCATTATTTCTTTTTTCTCGTGGAGCAATGGCAGGTATAGGAGTAGCCTGGCTGGTTTTCATATTATTAGCACGCCAAAACCGCCCTGCAAAGGCAGTTGTTGTGTTGCTATTTGTCGGTATGATCATGTACCTTTCAATATATGAAAGCAAGCTAATTCGCTCAGCTATCCGTATTAATTTCTCAACCGGTGAAGGACTTTCCAGGCATGATATAATGTGGCGTACGGCCTTGGATTTAATAGCTAATTCGCCACTCATAGGACATGGGTTCGGTCAGGAAGTCCGTTTGTTTGGCATGAGATTAAATACTGGTGGCATGGCTCATAACGTATTTTTAAGTGTTTTTGTTGAAGGTGGTCTCTTAGGCCTGCTACTCTTTATATGGCCTTTAGGATACCTTGGCTGTCGTTTGTGGAGGTTCGCACATGGCAGATTCTATGATACGCGGGCGGTGATATGTTTTGCATTCTTACTGGGTATCCTGGTATCGAATTTATCACAATCCGCGTTATATTGGCACAAATCACAAATGTTGATATTGTCCTTAATGGTGGTGTATTTGGGAAAAGTAGAAAAGTCCTTGCTATGCAAACCGATATGATAAAAATTTTATATATAGTCTCAACTCTTAAACGATGCGGGCCAATGAACCAGCTTTACAATTTGATTAAATATTTAGACCCGTCTATCTTTAGACCAATATTGATTACTCTCTCGCCGGAACCGGATGATTCAAGGTGGCAGGACTTTGAAAAGCTTGGAGTCGAGCTTTACACACTTGGACTCTCACGTATCAAAGGGTTGTTTTGTGCTATTTCAAAGCTTAAAAGAATCATTAGTGAGTTAGAGGTGGATATTGTTCACACGCAAGGAATTCGTGTCGACACGATTGCAGCATTGTACCTCGATGGCTACAGAACAGTAGCAACCCTACGTAACTATCCATTCTATGATTATTCAATGACATATGGAAAAATAGCAGGTCATCTTATGGCTTTACATCATCTTAAAATGCTGCGAAGAATTAAACACCCGGTTGCGGTTTCTGATTCAGTGTCGACTATGCTGTCGGAAAAGAATAATTTCACCATTGATGTAATACATAACGGCGTCGACACAGATGTATTTTACCCGCCAGTTAACGATAAGTTCAAGCAGGAACTTCGTAGAAACCTCGGTATTCCATTGACCAAAAAAGTATTTATTTCAGTGGGCCATCTTACTTTGCTTAAAAATCCTTTAACGATTGTAAAGGCATTTCAGGACAAAAGCCTTTCAAAAGACTGCTGCATTGTTTTCTTAGGTGACGGCCCGGAGCGAGAACGTTGTGAAAAGTATGCAAAGAATCGTCACATAGTATTTTTTGGCAGAGTGTCAAATGTTGTTGATTATTTGCATGCATGCGATTTTTTTATTTCCAGTTCTCGAACGGAAGGCTTTGGGGCTGTTTCTATAGAGGCAATGGCTTGTGGGCTTCCATGCATTCTGAGTGACATAGGTGCACATGGAGAGATTGCACGATATAGCCCAGCGAGCACGAAGCTATTTCGAGTGAGGGACGCCCATAGTCTGGCAGACAAGATCGGTGAGGTGTTGGTTCAAGACTACGCAGAAATGTCGATCGCTACCGTCCAAACAGTCACTCGCAACTTTAGCGCAAAAACTATGTCAGAGAAATATCAAAGTCTTTATTTGAGAATTTGTACAAATTAAACATACTTAATTCAACAAAAATTTCAATGTCGCGAGAAAGTAAAACAAAAGCCAAGCTGTCAGTATTAATGAGTATCTATAGCAAAGACAGACCTGAGTATTTGGGTGGGGCAATTGAGAGCATTATCAGCCAGACCAGACTGCCTGACGAAATAGTTGTTGTTAAAGATGGACCTTTGACTGATGAACTATCCCATATCATCAAAAAATGGCAGCAGAAGCAGCCCGGACTCTTCAAGATTGTATCCTTACCGGAAAACCAGGGGTTGGGAGTCGCACTACGGGAAGGATTAAAGGCCTGTTCTTACGATATAGTAGCTCGCATGGACGCCGATGATATTAGTTGTCCCGACAGATTTGAAAAACAATTAAAACTTCTACAGGAAAACCGAGATGTTGCCGTTGTCAGTTCATGGATGGCCTGTTTTGAAGACAATCCAGACAACATCGTTTTTATCAGGCAGATGCCGCAAAAGCCTGAAGACATTAGCAGGATTGCAAGGTTTCGCAATCCGGTTTTACATCCTCCCGCTATGTTTCGCCGCTCTGCTGTAGAGGCAGTTGGTGGTTACACTGACCGACAACGTAACCAGGATTACCATTTGTGGGCTCGAATGCTATTAAATGGCTCAAAGATAACCTGTATTCCTGAGACGCTATATAAGTTTAGATGTAACAGCAATTTTTTCAGGCGTCGAACCAGTTTACAGCATCTGATTTCAATGGTAAAGTTGCAAAAAGAATTTCTAAAGATGGGATTTATATCCTTCCCGCGATACATTCTGAATATCATTGTTAGAATAACGACATACGTGTTGCCTATTGCAATGACAAGATTTGTACGGACAAGACTATTAAGATTGTAGCTTTGTTATCATGATACGAATATTGCTATTTTTAGCCAATGCAGTTCTGATAAACCTTGGCTTTTTTTTTGCTTTCCTTATCAGATATGGCCTGCCATTTCCTGAGAATAATTTTCTGCCTTACAAAAGTAGCTTTGTATTTCTAACCCTAATATACATATCAGTATTATCTTTTTTCAGAGTTTATAAGAGCAGGTTCAAGTCTTCATGGGAATTATTCGAGAGAGTTTTTTTAGGCCTGCTCCTTAGTACGTTGCTTAGTGTAGCATTTGTTTATGTCTTTAGAACTGAATGGGGAGCGTTTCCAACAAGTGTTTTTGCCATTTCCTTTCTTGTCAATTTTCTTCTGATTTTCAAGGTAAATCAGTTTATTCTGAAGGCAAAAAAAAGAATCAAAAAGCAGGTGATAATACTCGGCGAAGGCAAAGTAGATGATGTTGTCGGCAAAAAGGCAAAGGTAGAAAGAAAACGAATTAACGTAATTCGAGAATTACTTGAATACTCAAACGTTGACGAAATAGTGGTAAGTGAAAAAATCACCAATGCAGAAGACCTGAACTTATTGCTCTATCTGCAGCGAAAGTTAAAGGCTGAAATTCTATTCAGTCCTTCGATTTATATGGGCCTTCTGCCTGAAAGAATAAACGGAAACTCTTCAATTGAGTTGCTGAGTACTTTCGTGGGCAGGCAATCAGACCTTGACGAGTTTTTTATTGCGATTCTTGATATATCAACCTCATTGATATTGCTGATTTTAGCTGCGGTGCCGATGTTAATTATTTCTATATTAATCAAGCTTGCATCTAGGGGCGCAGTAATCTACAAGCAACAAAGGGTCGGCAAGGATGGCAAAACATTTACATTGTATAAATTCAGGACGATGGTAAAAGATGCAGAAAAAGAGGTTGGCCCGGTATTGGCCAAACAAGAGGACCCTCGTATTACAAAAACAGGTAAAGTCCTGCGAAGGACGCGAATGGACGAATTGCCGCAGTTATTCAATGTTCTGCGTGGCCAGATGTCTCTTGTGGGCCCCCGGCCGGAACGCCCCCATTTTGTTAAAATGCACAAAGCCCTGCAGGGGCTACGACTTGCCGTCAAGCCGGGACTTACAGGCCTTGCCCAGGTAAGCAATTTTTATGACCTGCACCCCAAACACAAAATCAAGTACGACTATCTATACGTTCAAAGAAGATCGCTTGGGCTGAATCTAAAGATTATGCTGCAAACAATTCCAGTGATATTTTTAAAGAAAGGCTGGTAAAGTCAAAGCACCTCGTAAATAACAATTCTCTTTTTCTTCTCTCGTTTGTTCATCCGCACCGAATATCTTTCTTGGACGGTTCTGCCAAACTCTGGCTTTTTGTCTTCATCCTTCACAATTTTCACCACATATTTAGCTCGCTTGGAAACCTTCTTGTCATATATTAATCCTTTCCGCTCCGCATAAAAGCTTATACGCCTGTCGAATACAGCAATTAAATCTTCTTTAGCGGCGTTTTCTTTTAGCCACGCCGAAGCAGTTCTGTATCCTTCTTTTTTTATACGCATAGGCCTGAGCAACTTCGGCAAACAAATAGCGACACCAATTATCAAAAGAATAAAGAAACATAACTGTGGATTTCCCTTACTCTCTGGTTGAACCCGGAAAAACTTGCTCCTAAGCCAATTGGCTAATACTTGTAAACCGATTGGAACATAAAAAATAGTGAAAACGACCAGCGGCAAGCTGTGTCTTTTACTGATGAAGTTGGTCCTATAGTACAACCACAGCAATACAACGATATTAAGCAAGGCGAAAGCAGTTATAAAGAAAAAGTTTTCTGCAGATTTAGTTTGCTTTCGAAAATAATAGTAAACACCAATAAACAAAGCCGGAATAAAATAGTACATCAAAGTTTCACAAATATTGTTCAGCAGCTTCCAAATCCCTTCTGCTACTTTCGTTGGGACAAAACCGGCAAAACATACACCGGCCTCATTAACGGCATCAATATTTGACCGTCCCATATTGGCCCAAATAGATACAGAACCGATGCGCTGCTCAGGAAAAAGGTAACCCACAAATCTCATATATGGTACAGCGATAACAGCAAACCCTGCTAAAAGTAAAACTAAGGCCCCCACAGCACTTTTTCTGCTCATTTTGTTTTTTGGCCTGATAAGGTTAAACAGCAGCCATCCTCCGCCGTATATAACCAGCTGGCAGCACTCAGTACGGATTAAGTATCCCAGGCCTGCGATTATCCCCACGCAGCCAAACATCCACCATTTACTGAACTTTGCGCCTAACAGCAACAGCCAAAAGCCCGTTACCAAAAACACAATATGTGGCCAATCACTTAAGGCATCACTGCCAAACTTTGTCGGATACGGTAATAAAGTCAGAATCAAAAGAGCCCAAAAGCTGTTGCGGGATCCAACCAGTATTTTGCCTATGAAATAAAGTGGGATAAGAGAAAGTATTCTGCATAGCAAAGTTACACTCTGAGCACAATATATCCAACTATACATCCAAGAACTACTGCTGAAAAAGGTAATAAATTGATGGGCTATAAAAATAAGAAACGGATAGCCTGGAAGGTGTGCTTTTATAATACCGACAGGATTACTTGGGAATTGCTGGGCGCGCTCAATATAAAAAACCCCATCCTTGGCAATAAGCACGGCTGTGGCAATTAGATATACACCTATTCCCAGAGCAACTGCTAATAAAATCGCAATGTGGACAAGGTCTTGTTTTCTAACTAACCGATTAGTATTGTCACCAATAACCATTGGCACTCACTATTTTTTAAGTCCCAAACTAACAGCAGCCCAATCTTCACGGTGCAACGTATCTGCAAGCACTGTAACTTAAATCCCAAACCTGTAATGCCGCTGCCCCATCACTTGTGTCGTACTTCCTAAATCAGTTCCGAATTATAGCCGGAAATAACGGTTATGTATAAGACGAATTTTAGCAAAAGGTGCTTTTCAGCAAAAATTCGCAACTTTTACCCATACGGAAGCAACTTTGCAAGAAAATTAACAACAGGTTTCTATGACAAAACAAACCGCAAACCGCATCGTTGACAACTCTGCCGTCAATTGATAGCATATTGACTTTATAAACTACATGGAGTGCTGGAAAATGGTTGATGTGACCTTGATTACGGGCGATGGAATCGGCCCGGAAATTGCGGAAGCTACACGCAGATGTATCGATGCGACAGGGGCTGGAATCAACTGGGAGGTAGCAGAAGCAGGCGCTGATGTGGTGGAGCGACTCGGAACACCTCTGCCTGATGCCACTATGGAATCAGTCAGGAGAAATGGTGTCGCCCTGAAAGCGCCCATAACTACGCCGGTCGGAAAGGGCTTTAGAAGTATAAATGTGCATCTGCGTCAGACGCTTGATTTGTATGCCTGTCTGAGACCATGCAAAAGTTATGAAGGCGTGCGCAGCAGATACTCCAATATCAACCTCGTCGTCGTCCGCGAAAACACCGAAGACCTCTATGCGGGGGTTGAATTTCAAAAGGGCAAAGACGACACCACCGAACTTATTAACTGGATAAACAAGCACAGCAGCCGAAAGATTAATGCAGATTCCGGTCTGAGCATAAAGCCGATTTCGGTCAAGGCCACAGAACGTGTAGTGCGTTTTGCATTTGAGTACGCTCGAAAAATGGGGCGCAAAAAGGTAACAAGCGTTCACAAAGCTAATATTATGAAATACTCAGATGGATTATGGCTCGAAGTCAGCCGCCGGGTTGCAAAGCAATATCCTGACATCGAATTTGAAGACCGCATCGTGGATAATATGTGTATGAAGTTAATTCAAAAG
>CAZQYB010000054.1:0-15630 GCA_964597535.1 uncultured Pirellulales bacterium
AAACAAACCCAATTTGCCGGACGCTCAAATGAACGTAACCTCAAGTATAACAAAGTATTATGAAAATGTACGCCTTCACAGACGCGGGGAAAACAAACCCAATCAAACCCAATTTCAAACTTTCTGCTGTGGGATGTCGTAAGGAGAAAATTATGTTCAAAAGAACAATTTGTTTGATGTACTTACTTCTTTGTATTGTCCTGTCGGGTTGTTCAATCGGCGAGAGGCAGCCGCAGTACACAGCCGATTGGGATTCGCTAAAAGAACATAACGCGGCACCGGACTGGTTTCGGGATGCGAAGTTCGGCATCTACTTTCACTGGGGCGTTTATACCGTCCCGGCGTTCGGAAATGAGTGGTACCCGCGCAATATGCACAAAAAGGACCGCTCGGAATACAAGCATCACATCGATACGTACGGCGACCCGTCGAAATTCGGCTATCACGACTTTGTGCCGATGTTCAAGGCGGAGAAGTTCAACGCCGACGAATGGGCCGAGCTTTTTGAGCAGGCCGGTGCCCGTTTCGCCGGCCCGGTTGCAGAACACCACGATGGGTTTTCAATGTGGGCCAGCCGGGTCAACCCGTGGAACGCCAAAGATATGGGCCCGAAACGTGACACCGTCGGCGAGTTGGCCGCTGCCATCCGCAAACGCGGGATGCACTTGGTTACCAGCTTCCACCACGCCCGCAACCGAAGGTGGTATCCGCGTGTAGAAGGCTGGCCAACGACCAGCGACGACGCCAAATTGCAAATGCTTTACGGCAATATGCCGGAGCAACAGTTCAACGAGATGTGGCTGGGCAAGCTGACAGAGGTTATTGACAGCTACCGGCCGGACCTGATATGGTTCGACGGCCGGCTGGAGGACGTGCCCGAATTGTACCACAAGGACTTCCTTGCCTACTACTTCAACAAGGCCGACAAATGGGGCAGGGAAGTGGTGGTTACATACAAAGGACGGGACCTTCCGCGGGAGATTGGCGTTGAAGATTTCGAAAAGGGCCGGATGAACCGGATTACCGATTTCGTATGGCTGACCGATGACACTATCAGCCACGGAAGCTGGTGTTACACGCGCAACCTGAAAATCAAAAGCACTCGCTATGTATTGGGCGTGCTCATCGACATTGTGAGCAAGAACGGCCAACTGCTGCTGAATATCTCGCCGAAAGCGGATGGGACGATTCCGATGGACCAGCGCCAGGTTCTGCTTGGGGTCGGTGGATGGCTGAAAAAATATGGTGAGGCGGTTTATGGCACCCGCCCGTTTGTTGTATTCGGCGAAGGACCAACGCGCCTTAAAAAGGGTGGTGAATTTGTAAGGGAGAAGCTGCTGTATAAGCCGGAGGATATCCGGTTTACCACGAAGGGCAATTTTGTGTATGCGATTCAGCTCGGCTGGCCGGGCGCTAAGCACGAGACGCTGTTAAAATCTTTCTCTGGTAAACAGCGGCAAGACAGTCTGAAAATCAAGGGCGTCAGGATGTTAGGCTCGGACGAGAAAATCACCTGGTCTCTGCGCGAAGACGGCCTGGCGGTCACGTCACCCATATCGGCACCCGACAATATGGCCGTCGTCTATAAGATTGAAACCAACGGCATCGAACATTTTTGAAGCGGAGAAAGCCAAAAACATATCTCGTATCTGTTTCTAACAGGCGTATAGCGATGTGTGTTGATACTTGGTTTGCTTCTCACGGACGTAATTTCTGCGCAAAAGTCGAACTGCCTCCAAAAGCGTGGAAACCGGCGGGAAAACCGAATATGCTGGTTATCCGATTACGACTTCAGGAGCTCCAACAGTTCGGCGTGTACTTTCTTGTTTGTCGACATTACCTCTAATTCCTGGCCTTCGTAGCTGTCCAGGTCGATAGGAAAAATTTTATCCCCTTGTCGGTTACTTACAATAGCCCCCGCGGTCTCGGCAATCAGTGCCCCGGCTGCTACATCCCATAGCTTTGGATGTGAGACAATAGTAGCAATGAGACTTCCTTTTGCCACATATACTAACTGCAGCGCCGTTGTGCCAAAATTGCGAAATCTCGTCCGCTGTATAATTTCACAGACCCATGCCGGCACACCATTATTGAAATGACTGTCCAGACCAATGCTTGAAAAGTTGTCCATCTTCTCTTCGCTGGCTGTTATTCGTCTGCTGTTCAGTTGCGCCTCGCCGCCTTTGACAGCCGTGAACATCGACTCCGTGGCCGGTTCAAAAATCACACCCACAATCGGTTCGCCCTGGTACATTACCGCGATGCTAACGGTAAAGGCCAGCATCCGGTGCGCAAAATTGTTCGTTCCATCTATCGGGTCAATAACCCACCAGATGGGCTCAGCTCCTCGTGGCGGCTGCTTGAATATTTTGCCTTCGCTGCCTTCCTCGGCGATGAAGCCGTGGTCGGGATACGTCTCTTTGATTCGCTCCACGATTATATTCTGGCACCGAGCATCGGTCTGGGTTACCAGCTCACTGTTGTTCTTTATGGAGGTCTTGGTAAAGTTGATTTCTTCCATTGCCCGCTGTCCAGCCAGACGCGCCGCCACAATAGCTGTCTCCAGCATCCGGCTGAGGTTCCTTTGTTCCAACTTCATATCTTTGCCCTTCACTATCCTACCTTGACATAATTATTATCATACTCTATTCTAACGCAGTTATGCAAACAAGCCAACAACCAAATGGTCTTAAAAATATCCGCCGGGCATCGTTCCGTCAGCGGCTCGGAGCCGGTCTTGTTTTCCTGGCGGCAGCTGCTTTCTTTGGATTTTTCCGGCTGGCGGCAATAGGCAAAATCAATATCGGCTTCTGGCTTGAGCCCTGCGGTTTCAAGCAAAAATATGACCTGCCGTGCCCGACCTGTGGAATGACTACTTCGGTACTTACTTTCGTCCGGGGCAGAATCTTCGAGTCGTTTTATATTCAGCCGGGCGCTGCACTGCTGTGCTGTATTTTGGTTGTTGCAGCATTTTTGGCTTTTCTTATGGCCGTTTCTGGAGTATATTTTGAATTTCTGAGGCGTTTTTTTGCCGAAGTTAAAATAAGATACATAGTTCTGGCGCTGCTCATCATTGTTGCCGCCGGCTGGGCGGTAACATTGGCTCGGGCGAACAATGGCGTTTAGCGTATATTTGCGGTTGGGAAAAATTAGACGCAGATTACGCTGATTAACGCAGATTTTTAATAGTTTTTTATCTTTCAACACAATCTGCGAAATCAGCGTCAAAGAAAAACAGAAAGAAAATGAAAAAACTACAGCATAAGAGTTTCGCTTTTTACCTTTTGTCTTTCACCGTTCTTACTTCGCTTTTATTCTACAGCGGTTGTGGGATTGCAGGTACCATAGGTACTCCAAGAAGTCACGAGAAGAAAATTCCCGCTGAATATAACCTTGCCGGGCATAGAGACCGGAAGATACTGGTATTTGTTAATCAACCTGCCTGGCTCAACGCCAACGTAAACCTGCGCTTCTACCTCACCGAGGCAATAAACAACAATCTTGTAAGGAATGTCAAAATCCCATCAGGTAATCTTGTTACCTATAACGAATTGTCCAAATTTCGTTCTGAACAACCTAATTTTTCATTGCTTCCACCCACCAAAGTTGGCGCAGCTTTGAATACCAATATGGTCCTGTTAGTAATGATTGAAGATTATCAGCTTTACGAAATAGCCGAAACAGGTTATTATAAAGGGTCGTTAAACGTTCAGTCCATTCTTCTTGAGACGGCGACCGGAGAAAAACTCTGGCCTGGACTTGCAGGGAGCAAAAGTGTTAGGGTTGGCTTTGAGGTCGAGAACCGCGGCTGGGGATTCGCCGTAAAAAGACTGACAACAGCGTGTGCTCATTGTATCGTAAGGTATCTCTATAATTGTCCCGGAGATAAATTCAAGATTTTCGATGACAAAAGTGATAGTAGTTGGGAAAGTTGGAAAAGATAAGTTTTTTGGAGATTCACAATGGTCGGAATCCTGATTACAGACAAACTTGCACAGGAAGGAATTGACCTGCTCAATTCGATGGATGGTGTTGAAGCCGTCGTAAAAACCGGCGTAAGCGAAGACGAACTCGCTGAGATTATTGGTGAACACGACGGCTTGATAGTTCGAAGCGGGACAAAAGTTACCGCTAAAGTCCTGGCTAATCCCGGCAAACTTAAGGGTGTTGCCCGAGCCGGTGTTGGTGTAGATAACATCGACATCCGTGAAGCTACCAGAAAAGGGATCGTTGTTATGAATACGCCCGGCGGTAACACACTCAGCGCTGCAGAACATACGATGGCTTTAATGCTTTCAATGAGCCGAAATGTTGTCCCCGCCTGTAACAGTCTAAAAGCCGGTGCCTGGGACAGAAAAAAATATATGGGCAACCAGCTCAATGCCAAGGTCCTGGGCGTGATAGGGCTGGGCAGAATCGGTACGGCTGTGGCAAAAATGGCAAGAGGTTTCAATATGAAAATCCTCGGCTACGACCCCCTCGCCTCGCCTCCTAACGCAGAAAAACTCGGTATCGAACTAACCGATGACCTTGAAAGAGTTTTTAAGGAAGCTGATTATATCAGCGTTCACGTGCCGAGGAATAAGCAGACGCTGAATATGATTGATGCCGAGCAGATTAAAATGATGAAGCCGACCGTTCGGTTAATCAATTCTGCACGGGGCGGAATTATTAACGAAGATGCGCTCTACGACGCACTTGCCGAAAAACGTATTGCCGGTGCCGCTCTGGACGTTTATCCTGCAGAACCGCCGGAGAATACGCGCTTCACCGAGTTTGATAGCTGCCTCGTTACGCCTCACTTAGGCGCCAGCACAAGAGAAGCTCAAATCGAAGTCGCCGTTGAAGCTGCTCAAATTCTTGTTGATGCCATCAAAGGCGGCCCAGTTAGAAACGCTCTTAACGCTCCATCTACCATTGGGGCCGCGCCGCCAATTGTGAGTCAGTATGCTGAACTTGCCCGGCGAATCGGCACGCTTATCAGCACTATTGCGCCAGGCCATATAAAGACCATTGAGGTTCAGTATCGCGGCTTGATTGCCGAAATGGCCGTCGAATCGGTTACTTCTAACTTTGCAATCGGCTTGTTACAGCGGCATTTCGATATGCCATTAAATATCGTCAATGTCCCGGTCCTGGCTAAAGAGCGCGGCATAAGTATCGACGAAACAAAAAATACTGAAGCCAAGGATGTGGCTGCAAGTTTCAGCGCCAAAGTCGCTACCGATAAGGTTACGCGCACCGTAACCGGCTCGGTCTTCGGCGGAACACTGCTGCGAATTACTGAAATCGATGGCTTTAACATAGAAATGACTCCACAGGGGGCGGTTCTGGTTATCTTTAATGACGACAAACCCGGCGTTATCGGTTCCGTCGGGACCATCTGCGGCAAGTATAACATCAATATCTGCACGATGGGCGTCGGACAAAAACTTCAAGAGCAAAAAGCTGTTCTCGCCGTTAGTCTTGACAAAGAACCAGACGCAGAAGCCGTTGATGAACTCGGCAAACTTGATTTCGTGAATGAAATTTACGTCTGCAACCTTGACTAAAATCATCGCCGCATAGGATGAAAGGCGATTAGCTTTAGTTGCCTTTTGTTGAGGGTTCCCACTTCCCGTTGTGTGGAAAAATGGGGTCCCGAGAGTATATTTGGAGTTTTCCGGTATGGTGACAAGGAAGTCTCCCACAGGAGGGCAGTTAAGCTTTGCGTTTGAAAAATCGACAGCTAAAAAAACTATGGCAAAGGCAAAAAAGGTAAAGACGAAGGCTAAGAAAGCCAAGGCAAAAAAGACAGGGACGAAATCAACAAAAAAGACAGGACGAAAAACGAAATCAAAGACTTCCGCTGCTACGACAAAAGCCGGGACTGCGAGTAAACGCAGAGCGGCTGCACCTGCAACCGCTGAGTCAATGGCTGCCAAGCAGCGGGCCATAAGCATTAGCGAGTTTTTTGCAAAAAACAGGCATCTCCTCGGCTTTGATAATCCACGCAAAGCCCTTCTGACCGCCGTCAAAGAGGCGGTCGATAACTCACTTGATGCCTGCGAAGAAGCGCATATCCTGCCGGATTTAACAATCAATATACAGCCGGTAAGTGATAGCAAGTTTGTATTAACCATCAAAGATAACGGCCCCGGAATTGTTAAGCAGCAGATTCCGAATATCTTTGCACGACTATTATACGGCAGCAAGTTCCACAGTTTGAAGATGAGTCGCGGCCAGCAGGGCATTGGTATATCCGCCGCTGGAATGTATGGCCTGTTGACCACCGGAGAGCCGGTGCAGATTATATCACGAACAAATCCGGGGAAGAAAGCACACCACTACCACGTGCAGATTGATACGTCGAAAAACAGGCCTGAAGTCGTACTGGACGAGGAATGTGATTTCGACCTTCCCATCGGCACAAGTGTTACTATGACTCTCGAAGGAAAATACCAGAGGGGACGCCAATCGGTCGATGAATACATCGCCCAAACCGTTATGGCTAATCCTCATGCGACTATTTATTACTACCCTCCGGGTGGCAATAGCTATAAATATCCCAGGCGAAGTAAAGAATTGCCGTTTGCTCCGAGGGAAATCAATCCTCATCCCTACGGTGTTGAGCTGGGGCTGTTGTTCAAGATGGCTCACAATAGCTCTTCGAAGCAGCTCTCTGCATTTCTGAAAACCGAATTTTCAAGAGTAAGCCCGCGTGTTGCACAACAGATTTGCAAGAAGGCAAAACTTCGCGCTACGCTCAGGCCCTCCAAAATGACCCTTAAACAAGCAGAGGCACTTCACACTGCAATAAATGAAACCAGGATTAGGGCGCCGTCCACCGATTGCATAGCTCCCATTGGAACTGAAGCATTGCAAGAGGGACTCAAACGTGTGGTCAAGGCAGATTTCTATACGGCCTGCTCCCGCAGCCCATCTGTTTACCGGGGCAATCCATTCCTTGTCGAAGCAGCCCTTGCCTATGGAATCAAGGGCAACAGCAACAGTAATGCGGAGAAGGAGCCGTTGATGCGGCTTACGCGTTTTGCCAATCGTGTGCCGCTGCTCTATCAGCAGTCAGGATGCGCTATTTATAAGTCGATTATGGATGTCAACTGGCGAAATTATGCGCTAAGCCAGAGCAGAGGCGCTTTGCCCGCCGGGCCGGTTCTGCTGATGGTACACATCGCTTCGGTATGGGTGCCGTTTATCTCCGAAAGTAAAGAGGCCATCGCTCACTATCCGCAGATTATCAAAGAGATACAATTGGCTGTCCAGGAGTGCGGAAGAAGACTGGGAATATATCTGCGAAGAAAGAAACGCATCCAGCAGGAATTGGCCAAGCGCAGCTACATTGAAACCTATCTGCCGTATATCGGCGAGGCCCTGCAGGATATCTTGACGCTGAAACAAAAGCAGGTCAATACGGTCGTTACTAAGCTTAAAAAAGTTTTGGAAAGGTCCAGAAAAATATGAGTAGTCGTATGAGCGAGGAATTGATAATCAGCATCAGTGGGATGAGGGGCATAGTCGGCGAAAACCTCACTGCTCCTGTTGCCGCCGATTACGGCCGCGCCTTCGGTACGTTTCTCAGAAATAAACAGCCCACAGAGGAAGAAAAATCATCGGTGTGCATCGGACGAGATTCTCGACCCAGCGGCCGGATGTTGAAGTCAGCCGTGGCAGCAGGATTGTGCGACATTGGCATCGACGTAGTTGATTTGGGAATAGTAACCACACCAAGCGTGGGCGTTATGATTAGAGAACTTGCCTGCAGCGGCGGAGTAGTCGTTACCGCTTCGCATAATCCGGCGCAATACAATGGCATAAAGTTATTACTTGGCAATGCCGTTGCTCCCCCGGCCGATGCAACCGAGCAAATCAAGCGATATTTTTTTGATAAGGACTTCTCTCTCATCGATTCGCCCAATTGTGGCAAAGTAACTTCTAATAAGCAGACCAATGTTACCCATATTGAGAAAGTTCTGGCAATAATTGACAAAGAAGCAATTGCAGCAAAAAGATTCAAGGTTGCTCTTGACAGTGTCAACGGGGCAGGGGGGCCGGTTACGAAAAAAATGCTCTCTGAGCTCGGCTGTGAAGTGGTCGCAATAAATGATGAGCCCACCGGCTTGTTTGCTCATACGCCTGAACCAACTGCCGAAAGCGAAACCCTTCTCTGTGAGGTGGTAAGAACCAAAGCCGTTGCAATCGGTTTCGCTCAGGACCCTGACGCTGACAGATTGGCAATTGTTGACGAAGCCGGAACCTACATTGGCGAAGAATATACGCTTGCCTTGGCGGCCAAATATGTTTTCAGCAAAAAAACCGGCACTGCGTCAACCAATCTTTCGACCTCAAGAATGATAAATGATATTGCTGAAGAGGCAGGCGGCCAGGTTATCCGTACCCCTGTTGGTGAGGCCAACGTTGCCGCGGCGATGCTTCAGCACAACTGCATCATCGGCGGTGAAGGTAACGGCGGAGTGATTGATTTGAGGGTAGGCCCAATACGTGACAGTCTTGTCGGTATTGCTCTTGTCCTGCAGTTAATGACAGAGACCGGAAATAGCATAAGTCAGCTCGTTAGTCAAATCGGCGGCTATTATATGAGCAAGGATAAATTTGCCGCCGACCAATCACAAGTCCGGCAAATCCTGAACTCTGCAAAAGAAGTTTTTGCCGACGCAAAGCTCGACACCAGCGACGGCTGCCGATTTGATTTTGACGACGGCTGGCTGCATTTGAGAACCAGTAATACCGAACCCGTAATGAGAGTTATAGTTGAGGCAAAAGACCGGCCTACCGCCCAAAAATATATAGATGCGGTTTTGAATATCCGCAGGAAAATAATTGGCTGAATAAATGCCCAACCACAAGATTGAAATTGCTAATAAGAGGATAAGGTCCGTCACTAATCTCGGCATTGCAGGTAATATTGTTCTTTCGGTGCTGAAGGTCGGGTTCGGTCTTTTGGCCGGGTCAATGGCGCTTGTTGCGGACGGCATCCATTCAATCTCAGATATGGCCACGGATGTCGCTGTGCTGGCCGGGGTGTACTTTGGCTCAAAACAGCCGGATGAAACTCACCCATACGGACATGGGCGGATAGAAACCTTCGCAGCGGCTTTTATTGGCACGATACTGATAATAGTTGGGGCGGCTATGATTTGCTATGCGGCCGTCGATATTGCAAAGGGTGATATTGTTCGACCCGGCTTTGTAGTGTTGTGGGTTGCTGCCGCTTCAATTGTCGTTAAGGAGCTGCTCTACAGGATAACCAAAAAAGTCGCCGTTGAATCACACAGTCCGGCTCTTTATGCAAACGCCTGGCACCATCGCTCCGATGCGCTAAGTTCGATTGCGGTAGTTATTGGGTTCATCTCACTTCAGTTTGGATTTGACTACGGCGACCAGATGGCTGCTGTGGCGGTGGGACTGATGATAATTCTGGTTGCCGTTCGGGTGCTCGGTGGCTGTCTGCGCGAGTTTACCGAAGGCGCCATTGATGTAAAAACGATTGACCATATAAAACAAATAGTAAGTGCCAATGACCAAATACGTCAGTGGCATAAGCTGAGAACCCGGACCGTCGGCAGAGAAGTTTTTCTCGACCTGCACATCCTTGTTGACCCGGGTTTGAACATAGCCGCTGCTCACGAGATAGCCGAGAGTCTGGAAAATACGCTGCATGAGCAAATACCCCGCCCGGTTAATATTACCGTGCATATCGAGCCGGACATACCTGCCCTGAGAAAATAAGAAAAGAATCGAGCCACAGGGGGCAGTCCCTGAGAATTATTAGTTAACTGGAGAGACATAGTAACAAAAGGGAGGAAATAATCGTTGTTGAAGGGAACTTTTAATTGACGTTAGTCATGAACTAATGTTAAATGGGAAACGCCGGGGCAGTTTTATGTCGGATAAGATTTGTGCAGAGTACTTGAAGGATAAGAAAGTTTTTAAGGAGAACCGTACGTGAGAAACGGGATTTTATTGATTATCGCGATATTGCTGTCCGTAGCGGGCATAGCTCAGGCCGAAGAGGGTAAGCTGGGAGTTAGTTTAGACCTGACTTATATGAGTAAGTGGCAAAGTAAAGGCGCCGAGGCCTACGGCCAACAGGGTGCACTTTTTCAGACCATCGACGTTGACCTGTATGGGACCGGCTTTGGTGTCAAAGTTACTCACCGCAATGCCACCGCAAGCGGTTACGTTGACAAGCAAAGGTTTGATTTCAGACCCTATTATAAGAACCAGCTTTTTGAGGGTGAACCTTACGCCACAAACTATAATCTGAGCGTTGGATATGAATACTACCCAGGCCTGGCCCGGGATAAAGCTAATACCACATACGAGTGGATATTTGCATTTTCCTGGCCTGATATTATGCCGAAAGGGTTCACCCCCAGCTACATTGCTCATTACGAGTACCCCGCCGGACGTGATTATAAATATCACAACATTACCGGCTGGGTCCATCGTTTTGGTCTATCTTATGACCTGGGTGTTCCTGAACTGCCCCAGCCGCTTCGTCTCTCTTCCGAGGTCGCTTACACGGATGGTCTCGGTGGCGCCTCCCATGACTGGTCATACGCTACCTTTGGTCTCTCAACGGGACTTAAAATATCCGACAATCTCTCCTTCGTTCCAGGAGTTTACCATCAAATATCAATGGATGATTCGGTCTGCAAGCGTGACGTAACATATTGCAAATTGAGTATGAGGTATAAATTCTAAGGCCTTAAGTTGGGATTTTTTCGATTGACATTTTTGAGGGACTTGATATCATGTTTTATCCTTAGGTTAATTGTTATCGAAAGCGGTCGAAGTGTAAATAGTAACTTTCAATTACACATAAAAGGAGTAAATTGATGGCAGAAAGAGAAGTGTTAGAAACAAGTGAAGCCGAAATTGCTGTTCACTGGCAGGAAGAGGGGTATATTTATCCTTCTACAAAGTTTATTGCTCAGGCGAATATGGCAGATGAAGATGTTCATGAGCGGTTTAGTCTGGATAATTTTCCTGAATGCTTCAAGGAATATGCCGACCTTCTGGACTGGGATAAATACTGGGAGACAACTCTCGATACAAGTGATGCACCCTGCTGGAAGTGGTTTGTCGGCGGGAGAATTAACGCTTGTTACAATTGCGTTGACAGACATCTTAAGAAGAACAAAAACAAGACGGCTATCCACTTTGTTCCGGAACCCGAAAATGAACGAATTCAGCATATCACCTATCAGGAACTTTACGTAAGGGTTAACGAGTTTGCCGCACTTCTTCGAGACTTTGCGGGCTTAAAGGCGGGAGATACGGTAACCCTTCACCTGCCGATGGTGGCGGAGCTGCCGATAACTATGCTTGCCTGTGCTCGGCTTGGTGTTATCCACTCTGAGGTGTTCGGAGGTTTCAGCGGCAAGGCATGCGCAGACAGAATAGTGGATTCCGAAAGTAAAGTGCTGATAACAACGGATGGGTATTATCGGGGTGGCAAGCTCCTTGACCATAAGCAAAAGGCTGACGTGGCTGTTGAGGAAGCGAAGAAAGACGGCCAGACCATTGATAAGGTGCTGGTGTGGCAACGTTACTCGGGGAAATACTCAAGTCCGACACCAATGGTTGATGGACGTGATTACTCTATCAACGACCTGCTTAAAAATTACCGCGGAAAAAAAGTTGAGCCGGTATCAATGCCAGCAGAAGACCCGCTCTTCCTGATGTACACCAGCGGCACGACCGGAAAGCCAAAAGGATGTCAGCACAGCACCGGCGGCTACCTGGCTTATGTAACAGGCACATCAAAGTATATTCAGGACATTCATCCGGAAGACGTGTACTGGTGCATGGCAGATATTGGATGGATTACCGGCCATTCGTATATTGTTTACGGGCCATTGGCTTTATGTGCATCGTCGGTTATTTACGAAGGTGTACCCACGTACCCAGATGCGGGCCGGGCATGGAGAATAGCGGAAGAGCTCGATGTAAATATCTTCCACACTGCACCAACCGCTATACGAGCTCTCAGGAAAGTTGGCCCTGACGAGCCGAAAAAATATAATTATCACTTCAAACATATGACCACCGTTGGGGAGCCGATTGAGCCCGAGGTATGGAAGTGGTATTACAAAGTAGTTGGAAAAGGCGAAGCAGCAATAGTCGATACGTGGTGGCAGACAGAGAACGGCGGCTTCCTGTGTAGCACTATACCTGCAATAAAACCAATGAAGCCAGGCAGTGCAGGTCCGGGCGTACCAGGCATTCACCCGATAATCTACGACGAGGATGGAAAGGAAATCAAAAGGGGAGAGGGTAAAGCAGGAAATATATGCATACAGAACCCCTGGCCTGGTACATTTCAAACAATATGGAGAGACCGTGACCGATATGTTTCTCAATATTATGAGAAGTACTGCAAGGACAAAAACAGTAAGGATTGGCGTGATTGGCCATACCTTGCCGGTGATGCTGCTGTTGAAGCCGACGATGGATACTACCGTATCCTGGGTAGAATTGACGACGTAATAAACGTTTCAGGTCACCGCCTTGGAACCAAAGAGCTCGAATCCGCCGCTCTTCTTGTTGAAGAGGTGGCAGAAGCTGCGGTCATACCTGTGGCTGACGAGATAAAGGGGAAAGTGCCTGATTTGTATGTATCCTTAAAACCCGGATACAAATCCAGTGAAGAGTTGGCTTCGAGGATTTCAGAAAGTCTTTGTCAATCTATTGGAAAAATTGCAAAGCCGAGGAAGGTCTGGATTGTATCCGACATGCCGAAGACACGTTCCGGAAAGATAATGCGCAGGGTGCTCGCAGCCCTTTCTAACAACAAGGACGTGGGCGATGTAATGACGCTGGCCAATCCTGAAATTGTTGACGAAATCAGGGAGATGGTCCAAGAGTAATTCCAATGCTTTTGAGGTGTTGGTGTATACTTTATTTGAATGAAAGGAGTGATTGTGGAGAATCAAGTATCTGAAAACGTGATGAAGCTAAAAGACACCACATCCAATCCTGCGCCCCTCGGTTTGATGGGATTTGGTATGACGACGGTGCTGTTAAATCTGCATAACGCCGGCCTTTTTGGATTAGGGACAATGATTTTAGCTATGGGAATCTGTTATGGCGGAATGGCGCAGGTCCTGGCGGGAATAATGGAATGGAGAAAGGGAAATACCTTCGGAACAACCGCATTTTGTTCCTATGGTCTTTTCTGGCTCTCTTTAGTTGCTCTACTGGTTATGCCAAAGATGGGGTGGGGCAGCGCCCCGGGGAACCCGGCGATGGCAGCATACCTGTTTATGTGGGGAGTATTCACTGCTGTTATGTTCATTGCTACATTAAAACTTAATAGAGCGCTGCAATTTGTATTCGGCTCATTGGCTTTGTTGTTCTTTCTGTTGGCTCTTGGAGACCTTACAGCCAGTTCTACAATAAAGCATATTGCAGGTTACGAGGGAATCATCTGCGGGCTTTCAGCGATATATACGGCTTTAGCTCAAGTGTTAAACGAAGTATATGGCAGAACCGTAGCTTCTATAGGTCCTGTGAAGTAGGCGTTTGTATTCAAGCCCATCGGGGGCAGAAGTTGCGGCTGCGCGAGTTTGGGGTGGGCTTTTATGATATTGTTTAGAAGGAATTGTTAACTTATGCTGCGTAGCGAAGCTACCTCTGCTATGCGTAGCGCTTCGCAGAGCATAGTTCGTAGAGCAGGACTGCTATGAGTCTTGAGAATTTTTTCAACCCGCAATCTATCGCAATAGTCGGCGCCTCCCGCCAGAAAAGCAAGGTTGGGCACGAAATCCTGACAAGTATTCTCAACGGCGGATACAAGGGCAAGATATTTCCAGTCAACCCCAAAGCCGATACGATAGGGCAGTTGAGATGTTATCCCGACCTCGAATCTATCGGCGAGGTTCCTGACCTCGTGATTATTGCTGTTCCGGTGAAGATTGTTTCGGCGGTTATGCACCAGTGTGCAAAGGTTGGAGTGCGCTCGGTCATTATTATTACTGCCGGTTTCAAGGAGGTCGGCGAAGAGGGCAGGAAACTTGAAAAACAGATTGTTCGAATTGCAAAACAGGCCGGCATCAGGGTCATCGGCCCCAACTGTCTTGGTGTGATAGTGCCGGCGAACAACCTGAATGCCAGTTTCGGCGGCGACCTTCCGGCCCCAGGTGCAATAGGGTATCTTTCGCAATCAGGGGCGTTGTTGGCCGCCGTTCTTGATATGGCCGGCGCCGGCGGTATTGGTTTTAGCAAGCTTGTGAGCATCGGCAATAAGGCGGATTTAGACGAATTAGATGTTATAGAGGCAATGGCTTGTGACCCGGATACCAAAGTTATTGCCGGCTATCTCGAAAGTATTAGCGACGGCAATGTTTTTGTAAGGAAGGCGGAGCAAATTTCCCACGATAAGCCCATACTTTTGATAAAAGCCGGTGGGACACCAGCGGGAGCAAAGGCGGCCTCGTCTCACACTGGAAGCATAGCAGGCGCTGAAACCACGTATGAATGTGTATTTGAACGGGCTGGGATTGTTCGGTGCAACTCAATTAAACAGCAGTTTGATTATGCCCAGGCGTTTGCAAATCAGCCACTGCCAAAAGGGACCCGGGTGGCCGTTATTACCAACGCTGGTGGAGCCGGTATTATGGCTGCTGATGCCGTCGAACGTCAGGGACTTACTTTTACCCAGCCAACTGAAAAAACGGTAACGAAGCTGGCGGAAAAGCTGCCTGCGGCTGCCAATTTTTATAACCCTTTTGATGTTCTCGGTGATGCTCTTGCCGACCGGTATGAATATGCTATGGATGTTGTTCTCGACGACCCAAACGTTGATATCCTACTGATACTGCTGACCCCGCAGGCAATGACCGAAATCGCCGCCACTGCCGAGGCGATTGCCAGAACAGCAAAGCGAAAGACCGAGAAGCCGATTCTTGCTTGTTTTCTTGGAGCTAACGAGGTCAAAAAAGGAGTGAGAATTCTAAGGGAAAATAAGATTCCTCAGTATGATTCCCCGGAAAGCGCTGTTGAAACAATCAAGGTTATGACTGAATACGTGAGATGGCACGACAGACCTAAACGAGTAGTGAAACTATTCCCCGTCAATAGAAGGAAGGTAGAAAACATCATTGAAAGGCACCTGCGGCAGAGGATTCTGGAAATCGGCGAGGCCGAATCGAAAGAGATACTTGAGGCGTATGGGTTTGTCACGCCAAAAGGTTCTGTTGCGGCCACAGCCGAGCAGGCAGCCAATATAGCAGAACAGCTTGGATATCCGGTCGTCCTGAAGATATGGTCGCCTGATATTTCCCATAAGTCCGATGTGGGTGGGGTTAAGCTGGGCCTCAACAATACCTCTGATGTTATGGATGCTTTCGACCTTATGATGTATCGAGTGCTTAATAAAGTGCCCAATGCCAATATTCTTGGTGTTCTTGTTCAGGAAATGTGTAAGACGGGGAAAGAGGTTATCCTTGGGATGAATCGCGACCGGCATTTTGGCCCGTTGGTGATGTTCGGGATGGGCGGGACGATGGTAGAAGTACTTAAAGATGTGTCTTTTTACCTGGCGCCGCTGACGGCAGAAGAGGCAAAGCAAATGCTTGTTAATACAAGGACGTATCAAATGCTGAA
>CAZQYB010000055.1:0-2931 GCA_964597535.1 uncultured Pirellulales bacterium
CCAGTCGTCTCTCCACGCCTTCGGCGTAGCGTCGTTCCACATCAGTACGTCGTTGCTGTCGTTGCCTGTGCGCCAAGCCACTTTTTCGTCTCCCGTTGGAGCCAGCACGGTCAACTTCCATTCACCTTCCAACAACTCCTCGCTGAGGGAGCCGCCATCGATTATTGGCATATCACTGTCTCGACTTTGAGTATGCAGCCCATTCAACCACACGGCAATTGTTATTTCATCATTGAAGTACGTACCAAACTCGTATGGAATGAGCACCGCTATGTTATCATCATAAACGAGGCAGCCATCGTGGTAACCATCATTAGGTTCCCAGACACCAGGTTCATATCCGTCCACGTAGCCCTCTAACTCATGGCCCGAAAGGTCCTGGACGATATCGCCCTCGGTCTCATCGAACTTGTACCATACGATAAGATTGGGGTCTGTAATCTCACACTTGACAGCAAATCGCCATATAACGCCTTCCCATTTGTCCAGCCCGTTAACCTCGTCAACTCGCCAGTAGTAAGTCGCGGCGTACTCAAGTGGTCCGGGATGGAAGCTGTTCGTATCGTGCGCTGTAACGCATGGGTCTGCGCCTTCGCTTACATAGTCCATACTTGTGCCAAAGTAAATGTCGTGTGTATCTACACTCACACCCGGCGTCCACATAAGGACCACATTCGGGTCCACACTCCTCTCTTTAGTGTGCGGACTCGGGTTACGTGCCCACTCAGGTCCGGGCACAACCAGAAAATCATCAGGTCCAAGGGCCACATCACAGATACGCAGCTCGTCGATCAGACCATCGTAGAAGTCCGAAAAGTCGCCATCTGACTGTGCCATAAGGCCGATGCCTACAGCATTGGGGTCATCAGAGGGATTCTGGCCCGGTCTCCCAGCGGTGGCAATCAATACGCCGTTCACGTACAGCTTCTGCGATGCAGATGGGTCAGATAAATCGAAGACTGCGGCTATGTGATACCACTCGCCCGCTCTTACTACGTTGCGGCCGGATGATATGCGCATATTCTGCCGTGTATTGTTGCCACCGACAAGATTGCCTCCGTGGAAGAAATCGATTCCACGGTCCTGGCGTAATTCAATGCTCCAACAAAGGGCCGACTCGGCCTCGTTTTCTTTAGCAATCAATATCGCACCGAGGTCATCACGGTCTCCAATATCCGGAATGGTGTTTGGCTTAATCCACATCTCAATAGTATATTGATAGCCGTCCAACTGGAGTATATCGTTCTCGCCGGTATCAAGTCTGTAGAGACCACCGCTTGGTACGAATTTTGCTGAGGTGCCGGTTTCTGCGTTAATCACAGGATTGGACTGGCCGTACTCCACGAGACTATTGGAGTCATTGGGGTCGAGGTATTTTGTGAACTGAATATTATTGCCACTATCGTCGGTGATGTTTGGCTCAGGGAGGTCAGAACCTTCTGTGCCGTCGAACTTGTAGTACATCACGACGCCGCCTATGCTACCGGTCTTAAATGTCTGGATGTGGCCCGGCCAGGTGTTGGCACCGTTGACCTCCTCGATACACCAGTAGTAAGTCGTTAGCGTATCAAGGGAGCCCGGTGTCCAGGTGGTGTTTCCATAAGCTGCCACACAGGGGTCTGCGCTTTCGCTTACGTCATCGGGACTCGTCCCGAAGTAGATATTGTGCGAGCCGGCAAGGCATCCGGGCATCCAGCTAAACGATATGCTCGGCGAAACACCTCTCCAGCCATTGCCCGGGAACAGGTCGAAAGCATTTCCGTCGTTTGTTGTAAAGTACCAGATGACGCCTTCCCAGGGGCTATTGCCATCGTTAACGTTGACCTCATCGACCCGCCAATAGTAAGCGGTGCCTAATTTAAGGTCCGTAGGTGTCCAACTGGTCCCAACGTAGTTTTCCTTACAGGGGTCTGCGTTTTCGTTCACATCGTCCCTGCTCTCGCCGAAGTAGATATTGTGCTTAAATGCATAAGCGCCCGGTATCCAACTAAGGGTCACGCCTGGGCAGATTTGTTCGGCGCCCCTGGCCGGGTTGGGGTTGCTCGAAAGCGGCATCTCGGGACCAAGATATTCAAGGGTAAAGCCGTTAAAATACGCCTGTGGCGAGTTGTTGCCGCCGGACTGATTCGGGTCAGCGTAATCAGGGCCGATATATCTAATGGCCACCCCGCCACCGCCGCTGGAGTCGAATATGATTTCGGCCGGCTCGGCCATACTATCGTGATTCTGGACATACTTATCCGGTGCCGATATCAAAGTGCCTGCGCCGCTGATGACAACCCCTTGAATAACACACGACAGCTCATCCGGACGATTATGGTAGCTTCTCAAGAAATAATATCCATCCTGCAAGTTGTATAATGTCAGGATGAAATCATTGCCGGGGCTCTTGTTCTCATTATTGGCAAAGTAGAGATCTGTTTCCACATCAGCCAACGGTCCGCTTCCCCCAGGAGTCCGCAATGCTATTTGCGCAGGGTCGCCGGTTTCAAGCTTGACATTAATACCGGTGCTGTTGACGTCAACATTTATTCCGGCGACAACCACGGTCCAACCTGCCTGAAGAGGGGAATCAGCAGTGTTCGGGTCCGCTCCGGCGTCACACTTCAGGATTGTTCCGGTCTTGTACGCTGAAGCGCCATTAATGAGACCCAAGACCACAACAAAAGAAGTTAAAAAAAACAGTTTTCTACACATAGTAGTTCCTCCTCTCAAATTAAATGTAAACTCTCCTTTCCTTTAACTAAAGGCCAAAACAGTTATTACTTTCAACAGGCATCCGTTCCTTCACCACATTTGGCGCCTGTCAGGAACAGCTTTTTAAGACTTGACTTTTAACCTCCTCAAATTCAAAACACGGTTAGTAGATATGGATTACAATGCGGAAGAAACTCAATTTCGAGGCACAAAGCTCCCATAAGAGTTCTGTAC
>CAZQYB010000055.1:2941-15565 GCA_964597535.1 uncultured Pirellulales bacterium
GTTCTGTACCTCACTCATCATTTTTTCCCGAAAAATGGCAAAAATCACATATCTGAACCCAAAAAAAACTAAGATTTCATTTATTTATACCAAATTAGCCAGCTTCTCGTTAAGAATAATTTTGAAATTTCGGGGAGAAAATAGCGAGGTTATGGATTTTTGCTCCAGGAATAAACAACCACCAAAAGCTCTGTCCAGACCTTTGTTAGCTTTGGTGTTTCATGCCAGCGTGCCGGGGGTTGGTTTTGGGGCGAGTTCGCCATAATTTCTATATCAGTTTTGTCATCTGCTCTATTAGAAGAATTGCGACGCGCATAAAAAAGGGAGACCCAGGCGATTAACAAAAACTAATTGTAGGCCCGTCTCCCTGTTGCGATGTGCCTTTATACACATTACCGCGGGTAGTGCAATGGCGAAACCGTCTATATCTGCACACGCAACACATAGATTATACAAAAAACCGAAGCGCCTGTCAATTAAATCTTCTCGCAATTGCCTGTTTTAGAACGAAGTGGGGAAAAAACTTCCCTGTGCTTATAAGAAGCCGGTTAATTCCTGAAAAACCGCATTGGCCTTTAGCGGTTTTTCGCGTTATCCGTTACGAGCCAATTCAACAATTGGCGATATTAGCGAGGGGGTTAGTAATCAGATTGAAAGATTTATTGCATACTAAAAGGTCATTGGTTAGTATAAAGCTGTTGGTAACGTAACAGGAGAGGATGCGCAGTTTAGAGGCAAGGATAAAGAAAAAACGATGGAAGATAAAGAAATTTATCGAGGGCAGGTGCTATCACTTGCAGTTATGCTGTTACTGCTGCAGCCTAAGATTTACGCGCGCCAGGTAAGTGAAAAGTTTACAGGCAGAAAACATGAGATGGTTTTTTCCTGGCCGGTGCTGCGGCACGAGCCGGAAACCAAGGCAGCCGAGAGCTGGGACCAGGCGATGCCGACCGGCAACGGCCGCGTCGGTGCGCTGGTATTTGGCAATATTCAAAATGAAACCATCGTGTTGAATCACGATTCGCTGTTGATAAGAACCAGAAAACCTACACTCCCTGACGTTTCTGAACACCTGCCGAAGGTGCGCGAATTAGTTGCTCAGGGCCGATACAAGGAGGCAGGCCAGTATTTTAAAGACAAGCCAGAAATAAAGTACGACCATCAGGGGTCGGATTCCTTCCATCCCGCGTTCAACGTAACTATCGATATGCCGATGGCTGAGAAGGTTACGGACGTGTATCGCATTGTCGACTTTGAGACTGGCGAGGTATTGGTGACCTGGAAAAAGGCGGACGTAACTTACCGCCGGAAGGTGTTTGTCTCGCGTAAAGATGACGTTGTAGTCATAAGTATCAGCGCTTCGAAACCGGGGATGATTGACTGCAGGGTTGGTCTGTTGCCCACCGGTCTCAAACGCGCCGAACTGGGAGATGGCAAAAATGTGCGTGTACCGAGGTTCCCAATAGGTCGTGTTGCCAAGATTAGACTCGACGAAGTGCCAATAACTTTCAATCTGACGGCTGAGAAGAACCTGCTTACCTTACTTGGCAAATACGATGTCGGCGGCAAGTATCGTATGGTCGGGGGTGAGTACGGCGGTTGCGCTCGTGTGATGGTCAAGGGCGGCAAATCGAAAACATCGAACCTGCAGGTTAGCGCTTCGCAGGCCGATGAGGTAGTGGTAATCATCAAACTTTTTGCCAATGAACAGAGCAATGCTGCGCTTAAGCGGATTTGCCGCGATGTTAAATCCCTGCGTGCAGACTACGACTATCTGCTGAACCGACACGCGGCTGTTCACCGGGAATTGTTTATGCGCGTCGAGCTGGAGCTTGGCGGGAGAGAAAAAGAGCGCAAACTATCCAATGAAAAGTTGGTTAATGAAGCCAATCACGGGCAGGGCTTGAATGCGTTGATGGAGAGGATGTTTGACTTCGGCCGCTATTCGCTGATATGCAGCAGTGCTTGCGAGGGAATGCCGGCGAATCTGCAGGGGATTTGGAACGGCGTGTACGGTCCGCCCTGGGCTGCGGATTACCACAATGATATGAATATTCAAATGAACTATTGGCAGGCGTTGCCGGGGAATTTGGCGGAGATTACCCTTTCTTACTTTGACTACTATGAGTCGATGCTGGATGATTTCCGCACCAACGCCCGGAACATTGCCGGCTGTCGGGGTATTCTTGCTCCAATCTCGGGGACAACCCACGGACTATCGGGTCTCGGTTGGAGCTACTGGACGGCTGGTGCCGGCTGGCTGGCACAGCTTTTCTACGATTACTGGCTTTACACCGGTGACCGTGACTTTCTTGAAAGACGGGCCGTGCCGTTTATGAAAGAGGTTGCCCTGTTCTATGAGGATTACTTGTTCGAAGATGAAAATCGACGATACCTCTTTAGCCCATCCTTTTCTCCTGAGAATGTTCCATCTAACGCCAAAAGCCCCTGCACCGTCAATGCGACGATGGATATCGCCGTTGCACGGGAACTTTTAAGTAACCTTTGTGAGGCTTGCGAACTGCTGGGCATCGAAAAGGCCGGCGTCAAGCGCTGGCGCAAGATGCTGGCGAAGTTGCCGCCTTATCTAATTAATGAAGATGGTGCTCTGAAGGAGTGGTCCCACCGGGACTTCAAAGACAACTATGAACATCGGCATATGTCCCATTTGTATCCGGTGTTTCCGGGGATTGAGATAACCCGTGAGCGTAAGCCGAAGCTTTTCGAGGCCTGCCGAGCGGCGATGGCCAAAAAAATGAGCGAATTGGAGTACCCTTGTACCTGGTCCTACGTTCTGGCGGCCTGTACATTCGGCCGGCTGGAACAAGGAGACGAAGCCTGGAAAGCATTGGAAGTTGTCGCTCGCGGCTACACGTTGCCCAATCTGTTCACAACACTTTGGTTGTACCATCATAGGCCTCCTATGTATCAGTTTGAGGCGGCCAGCGGGATACCTGCGGCCATAATGGAGATGCTGCTTTTCTCCGAGCCGGGCGCTATCAAACTACTGCCCTCCCTGCCGAAGGCCTGGCCCAATGGCTATGTCAAAGGCCTGCGAGCCCGCGGCGGTTTTGAAGTTGACGTTTACTGGGAGGATGGCAAACTTACGAAAGCCGTGATTCGCTCACTGCTCGGCAATAGCTGCAAGGTGCGCTACGAGAACAAGATGATTGCACTCAAGACTGAAAGGGGCCGGAGCTACTTGTTCGACGGCAGGCTCAAACGGTTGAAGGGCTCCGCGAAATGACAGTTTTTTGTGAAAAGCATACGTGAGAGTTTTTACTTTAGAAGGAAAACGATGTGAGTAAGAGTTCTACTTGTAGGATTTTAGTGTGGCTTCTTAGTCTTTTCGCCTTAGCTGTAGTTTCTTGTGCCGAGCGTGGTGGAGATTTAAAACCGGAAACCGAGGAGAGTACAGTTGGGCGACAAACAAGTAGGCTGGCACTGTGGTATCGCCAGCCAGCGAAGGAATGGGTCGAGGCACTGCCGATTGGCAACGGCCGACTTGGGGCTATGGTTTTCGGAGGCGTTTATGAGGAAAGACTTCAACTGAACGAAGATACTGTATGGGCGGGCGGACCATACGACCCAACGAATCCGGAAGCTCTTGAAGCATTGCCAAAAGCAAGAGAACTGATATTTGCCGGTGAATACAAGCAAGCGCACGAACTAATCGAAAAGAAAATGATGGCCAAGCCGCTGCGCCAGATGCCGTATCAGCCTGTGGGCGATTTGCGACTTGAGTTTCACGATGACAAGCAGCAGTTCACCGATTATCGTCGCGAGCTGGATTTAGCGACGGCGATTGCTCGGGTATCTTATAACATCAACGGCGTCAGATACGAACGTGAAACTTTCGCAAGTGCGGTCGACCAGGTCATCGTTGTACATCTTACAGCAGATAAGCCCGGCAGTATTACTTTCTCCGCGACGATGGATAGTCCCCAGAAAGTTACTGTGGAAGTTAAATCAGATAGTCTGGTTATGAACGGGATATCCGGCGATGCCAGAGGCATTAAGGGTTCTGTGGCTTTTCAATGCAGGGTTAGTATACAAACCGACGGCGGCAGAACCACACAAGAAAAGGGAAAACTGGCAGTCGTTGGCGCTAATTCAGCGACACTTCTGATTGCGGCGGCTACTAACTATGCCAACTATAAAAACCTCAGCGGCGACCCGGAAGTTAGAGTTCAAAAGTATCTTTCGAAAGTTGGCAGCAAATCTTATGAAAAGCTCCGTTCGGACCATATCGCTGAGCATCGGAGACTATTTAGCCGTGTCAAACTCTACCTCGGCGAAACCGATAGGATAAAGAATCCCACTGATGAGCGGCTCAAGACATTCAAAGACGGCGGTGACCCCCAACTGGCGGAACTTTTTTTTCAATTCGGCCGGTATTTGCTGATGTCCAGTTCCCGCCCCGGAAGTCAACCAGCCAATCTGCAGGGACTCTGGAACGAAAGCATGAGTCCGCCGTGGGAAAGTAAATACACGATAAATATAAATACCGAAATGAACTATTGGCCGGCAGAGGTTTGCAATTTGTCCGAGTGCCACGAACCGCTGCTGCGAATGGTGACGGAGCTGGCTGAGCCCGGCGGGCGGACCGCTAAAGTTCATTATGGCGCCCGCGGCTGGGTATGCCATCACAATACCGACCTGTGGCGTGCAACGGCTCCAATTGACGGGCCATACTGGGGGATGTGGCCGACA
Source organism: uncultured Pirellulales bacterium (assembly GCA_964597535.1). Taxonomy (GTDB): domain Bacteria; phylum Planctomycetota; class Phycisphaerae; order Sedimentisphaerales; family Anaerobacaceae; genus CAZQYB01. Next base: position 7,655 of record CAZQYB010000055.1, read on the forward strand.
GGAGGTGCGTGGTTGTGCAAACATCTATGGGAACATTATCTTTTCAATGGTGATAAGGAGTATCTGAAGAAAGTTTATCCAACGATGCGGGGAGCAGCCCGGTTTTTTGTTGATACTCTCGTTGAAGAGCCTAAGCACCATTGGTTAGTTACGTGCCCATCGTTGTCACCAGAGCTTGGACCTCCAGGGCACGGCGCAAGCGTTTGTGCCGGCCCAACAATGGATATGCAAATTCTGCGTGACTTGTTTGACAGTTGTATCGAAGCCTCTGAAATATTGGGGATAGATGCTGAATTTCGGGTTCAACTGAGGAAGACCCGTGAACGGCTTGCTCCGATGCAGATTGGAAAGCACGGACAGTTACAGGAATGGCTGGAAGATTGGGACGACCCCAATTGCCATCATCGGCACAGTTCGCATCTTTATGGTTTGCATCCGAGCAATCAAATCACCAGACGAGGTACGCCGGAATTGTTTAAGGCGGCTCAGCGGTCTCTTATTATTCGGGGTGATGGAGGAACGGGCTGGTCGATGGCGTGGAAGATCAATTTCTGGGCGCGGTTTGAGGATGGCGACCACGCATATAAACTGCTGCGCGAGCTTTTGACTCTTGTGGGAACTGAAAAGGGGCAAAGAGTAGGGTTGTATCCGAACTTGTTTGATGCTCATCCGCCGTTTCAGATAGACGGCAACTTTGGCGCCACGGCAGGTATCGCTGAGATGCTGCTGCAAAGCCACACAGGCGAGATTCATCTGCTGCCTGCCCTGCCGAAGGCCTGGCCCAATGGCTATGTCAAAGGCCTGCGCGCCCGCGGTGGTTTTGAAGTTGATATTTACTGGAGGGACGGCAAGCTTACCGGTGCAGTCATCCGCTCACTACTTGGCAAGAAGTGCAAACTTCGCTACGGGGAAAAGATAATTGAACTGGAAACCGAAGTCGGGAAAAGCTATCGATTTGATGGCAGCGTGAAGCCTATGTAAAGCAGTAGTGTGGCGAGACATAAATAAATAGAAGAGAACGAATATGGAGAAAAATGCAAAGCGCCGGCTAATCGTTGATATTATTGGTTTTGTCACAGTTTTGCTTTTTGGGGCTGTTAGCACACAGAGCGCAGATATTCTGAACACCTACAATGTAGTTTGGAATTCTCAGAGCAATAATGCAAGCGAGTCTATGCCGGTTGGAGGCGGTGATATTGGTCTGAATGTGTGGGTGGAAAACGATGAACTGCTGTTTTATATCGGCCGGAGCGGCACCTTCGACGAGAACAATCATATGCTGAAATTAGGACGCGTTCGGCTTAAACTCAACCCGAATCCCTTCAGCAGCGAGGGAGAATTTCGGCAGGAATTAAAATTGCACGAGGGCTACATCGAAATTGCCGGCCAATGTGCGCAAATCAGCGCGGTCATCAGAATCTGGGTTGAGGTGTTTCGGCCAGTGATTTACATTGATATCAAAAGTAATACCCCCATATCTGTCACGGCCCAATATGAGAACTGGCGCAACGCTGCGCGGGAATTGCCGGCTGACGACAGAAAGTCTCGCTTTCCCTGTATGAGTTTAGTCGGGTACCCCGGAAAGGTCACGATGTATCCCGACCACGTCGAGCACAAGGACAATACTGTCCTCTGGTATCATCGCAACAGAAATGATGACCTTCTTTTTGATAAGGAAGTGAAACAGCAGGAACTTGAAGAGGTCAAAGAGCGGATGTGGAATCCCTTGAAGAACCGGACATTCGGCGGGCTGATGAAAGATAAAGGGATGGTTTCGGCGGGTACGTCGTCCGGGCGTTATGCCAGTACAGATTTTAAGGCGTGGAAACTCCGCAGTCGGTCTGCGCAGAAATCGTATAAGTTGAAGATATATCTTCATACTACTCAGTCGGAGACAATCGAGCAGTGGAAGAAGGGTTTGGACAGATTGGTCGATGACGCTGACAGGTCGGAAGAATCAGCGTGGGATAAACATCAGGCGTGGTGGAGGCAGTTCTGGGAGCGCAGCCACGTCTTTATCAATTTCGACAAGCCCGCCCAGGCGGGCAAGCCGGATGCAAATAACAAGGGCTGGCAGCTCGGGCGAAATTATCAGTTGTTCCGCTATATGCTGGGATGTAATGCATACGGAAAGTGGCCTACCAAATTCAATGGCAGCTTTTTCACCTACGACCCAGTTTTTGTCCGAAACAAAAGGGGTGTCAAAACCGAAAGCCCGGACTTTCGTACCTGGGGCGGCGGCAGCTTCACCGCTCAAAACCAGCGGCTGGTTTATTGGCCAATGCTTAAGAACGGCGATTTCGATATGATGCCCTCCCAGTTTGAGTTTTACCATCGAGCCCTTTCCGCAGCGAAGCTTAGAACAAAAGTATATTGGGGGCACGATGGCTGTTCCTTTACTGAGCAGCTCGAGAATTTCGGGCTGCCTGTCGGCTCCTGCTACGGCTGGCTCAATGCGACTTCGAGGTGGGGCCTGCGTAAGCCGGGGACACCAACTGGGGTACAGTCGATAGGCTGCGTGTATCAGTTCGGCCATCAATTGGATTTTTCATATATGATTCTTGAGCATTATCGTTTTTCCGGAAAGGATATTTCCCGATACCTGCCGTTTATTGAAAGTTCAGTAGCCTTTTTTGACAAGCACTACCAGTTTCGCCACAAGAAACTTACAGGCAAACCGCTGGATGAGAATGGATATCTGGTAATCTTTCCCTCACGTGCCTGCGAAAGCTATGTTGATGCAAAAAATCCAGCCGACGTTATTGCGGGACTCAAGGCGGTCCTTTCGCGTTTGCTGGAGCTTCCTGATGAGCTTGTGCCCGCAGCTAAGAAGGAAAAATTCCGGGCGATGTTACAGCGTGTTCCCCCCCTGCCCCTGAAAGAAAAGGATAGTCGTCCGTATCTTGCCGGTGCAGAAGAGTGGAGGAAATTTGCCGTTGGTGAAATCCCTGAGCTATATTCTGTTTTTCCGTATGGGCGTTACGGCATCGGCAGACCGGGATTGGAGCTTGCAAGATACACGTGGACAGACGGGTTGAGGCAGCGGCAAAAAAAGATGCGTGAGCCGTGGTATCAGGGAGGTATTTTCACAGCGCGTTTGGGATTTACAGATGAAGCCAAAGAAATTGCGATTTTCAAGCTTGGTGACTCCGGGCTGCGGTTTCCGGCATTTAGGGACACTGACGACTGGTGTCCTGACCACAATTGGCTCGGGGCGGGGATGATTGGTCTGCAGGAGATGCTGATGCAGACGGTCGATAGAAAAATATACCTGTTTCCGGCTTGGCCAAAGGACTGGGACGTCAACTTTAAACTCCACGCTCCATATCAAACCATCATTGAGGGCGTGTTTAAGGATGGCAAAATCGAGACGTTAAAAGTTACGCCTGAAAAACGGCGCGGCGATGTAGTGATAATGCAACCAAATTAGGAACCGCCATAGGCGGAAAGAAAAAAGGAGACTGCAAATGGAAAATGAAGTTAATCGAAGAGAGTTTCTGCAAATGACAGCAGTTGGAGGTGGCCTGTGTCTCGGTGTTCCAAGCATTTTAGCATTTGGTGCAAATCCGAAAGGAACAAGGCTTATAAGCCCGGGCTGTAGAGGAACAAAGGTTAAGGTTGCCAGGATTTACATGGGAAAACCAGACAACCCATATTGGCCAAAGCCAAAGCTGGACCTGAAAAAGGAAGTCCGGTTCTACGAATCCGAGTTTACAAAACTAAAAGACGAATTGTCAGATGTGAAGTTTGTCGTGGATGAATTGGTTGCTTCTCCTGAGCAGGTTGCTCCACTTAAAGAAAGGTTAAAGGATGTTGACGGTATCCTGGTGATTCATCTGACGATGGGGACAGGAGGTATTCTCAAAGAAATTCTGAAATTGCAAAAACCAACAACTGTTTTTGCTGTACCGTACTCCGGGCATCAATGGACTGGATTCGGGGCACTGCGTAAGCAGGAAATCGGAGCCAAATTGGAATGCATACTAACGAGCGACTATAAACAACTGGCAGTTGCCATAAGACCTTTCCGGGCAATTCACCATTTAAGGGAAGCAAAGATTCTTAATCTGACGCGTCGCTCTTCCAGGCAACCGTCTCAATATGTGACTGATATAAGAAATAAATTTGGAACAGAGATTAAACAAATAGAACTCAAACGAGTGTTGGATGGTTGCAATGCAGTTGATGATAGCCGAGCAAAGGCGGAGGCCGACCGTTGGATTAGAGAAGCCGTTAAAGTCGTAGAACCCTCGGAAGAGGAAATATTCAAGTCGTGTAAACTGGCACTGGCCTTTGAAAAGTTGCTGGATGAAGAAAATGCAACCGTAATGACCGTCGATTGCTACGGTAGTATGTTTGAATCGCTCTGTCAGTCCTATGCCTATCCGTGCATTGGTTTTACCCGGCTGAACAATATGGGATTGGGCGGTATTTGCGAATCCGACTTGAAGTCCGCTATGACACACATAATATTCCAGGGATTAGTGGGAAAGCCGGGTTTTGTCAGTGACCCTACCATAGATGAATCCAGTAATAGTGCTATTCTTGCTCACTGTCTGGGGACAACAAGAATGGACGGTCCTAACGGTCCTGCTGCTCCGTACAAGTTACGCAGCATTATGGAGCGTCGGGAGGGTGCTGTCCCACAGGTGAAGATGCGCATTGGCCAAAAAGTCACTCAGGCAAAATTAATCGGCACCAATCTCTTGCTTTATTTCACAGGTGAAATTATTGATACTCCGGTTGGAATTGAGGCAGACAGGGGTTGTCGTACTAAAATTACAGTCAAAGTGGACGGGGATGCGGGAAAGCTGTGGAAAAACTGGTCGCACGGTCTGCACCGCGTGACATGTTACGGTGATATTACTAAAGAGCTTGCTCATTTCTGCAGGTTCAAAGAAATTGAAATAGTAAATGAGGCAGTGCAAGCAGAATCTTCCCAGGCATAGGTGCGTTTGGTAAAGAACTTTTCGAAGTTACTGTGAAAGGACAACTCTATGAATCGGCGTGATTTTCTAAAAGCCGTCAGTGCCGGTACGGCATCGCTGGCTGTTTCAGGATGTATGAATAGTATAAAGCTCTCTGGGCAAAAGGAGTCTGCAAAAAGACCTAATATCCTGTTCTGTATATCAGATGACCAGTCCTGGCTGCACGCGGGAGCTTATGGCGACAAGGTCGTCAAGACACCGAACTTTGACCGTGTTGCCAAAGAAGGCGTGCTGTTTACCCACGCGTTTTGTGCAGCGTCGTCATGTACGCCATCACGCAGCGCGATTCTGACGGGGCAGGAAATCTGGCGGCTGGAAGAAGGCGGATTACTGTTCGGCACGCCGCCGGCGAAGTTCGGCGTCTATACCGACTTGCTGGAGGCGCAAGGTTATCACGTAGGCTTCACCCGCAAGGGATGGGCCCCGGGTCGAGTGAAGCCAAGCGGGCGGAAGCAAAATCCCGCCGGCCCGCGATACAAAAACTTCGAGCAATTCCTGCAGGCCCGCCCTGAGGGTAAGCCCTTCTGCTTTTGGTTTGGCAGTAATGACCCACACCGGCCCTACGAGTGGCAATCCGGCTTAAAGAGCGGTATGAAGCTTGAGGATGTTGTTGTACCGGCGTTTCTGGTCGATAGCAAAAAAGTCCGGACGGATATTTGTGACTACTATTGGGAAATTCAAGAATTCGACCAGCAACTCGGACGGTTGTTGAAAATAGTTGAAGAAAAGGGAGAACTGGATAACACATTGATTGTGGTTACCTCGGATAACGGTATGCCTTTCCCTCGCGCCAAGTGCAACCTGTATGACTACGGGACACGGATGCCGCTGGCCGTTCGCTGGGCTGCGAGGGTAAAGGGCGGGCGCGTGGTTGACGATTTTATAAGCCATACAGATTTTGCTCCGACATTCCTGGATGCAGCAGGAGTTGAGGTACCGAAGGAAGTGACCGGCCGCAGCCTTATGAACATCCTGTTGTCTGATAAGTCCAGGCGCGTGGACAGAAAAAGAAATCAAGTGTTTACGGCCAGCGAGCGTCACACCTGGTGCAGACCGAACGGTGTCGGATACCCCAGCCGTGCCCTCAGAACCCACCGCTGGCTTTACATTCGAAACTATGAGCCTGACCGCTGGCCCGCCGGCGGCCCTGAATTCAAGTCGCCGCATCAGGGCAGTTACGGCGATATCGATAACAGCCCTACAAAGACCTATATGATGCAGCATAAAGACGACTCGAACGTAGCACCATTGTTCCAGTTGGCCTTCGGCAAACGCCCTGCGGAAGAGTTGTACGATGTTGGTAAAGACCCTGCTCAGATTCACAACCTCGCTGCCGAGCCGGCTTTCGCCAGGGTCAAAAGGAAATTGCGGAACCAGCTTGAGCGGTATCAGCGTGACACGGAGGACCCACGCGTAGAGGGTAAGTCTCCGTGGGACCATTACCCATACTACTACAAAGACTATTGGAAGCGTGCGGCTCAGCCCGGGGATTAAGGCTCGTAAAATTCCAGAAAGGAGCTTTCGCAAAAATGAAAAGCGACCAAGGAACGTTCAGTTCAAGTAGAATTATCTTTGTTTTTGTGGTTCTTAGTTTATGCAGCATATTTTGTAAGGGCGCATCTGAATCCTCAATACTGTCGGTTGATTACAAAAACTTGGTCTCCCGTTCTGACCTAACCTATGACAAACCGGTTGTCCGCAGCGAAGAGGGTTTGCCCATAGGTAACGGCCGAATGGGCAGTCTCGTATGGACATCGCCCTCGGCACTGAAGTTTCAGATTAATCGCGTAGATGTTTATGCCAGCAACAGCTACACAAACAGTTTCAATAGACGTGACTGGGACTACGCCTACGGCTGCGGTTACGTTGATATTGATTTTGTTGATTTTGGGGAAGATGTTTTCCCAAATGAACGTACTTTACAGCATCTCTCTGTTTATGATGGGCTGGTAACGGTAAAGGGTCGAGGTATTGAGGCGCAAATATTTGCCTGGCATAAGCGGGATGTGATGGCAATTAAGGTTACTGACCGGCGAAAAAAGCCGACAACCATAAAAGCCAACCTCAGGATGCTTCGCCACATTGCCAAATCTTTTCCCGGCCAATCGCAGGAGTATCGAATACGGCAAAGCTCGATAGTCAAGACCAAGCATCATACCGCCACCTCGAAACTACATATCCGAAACGGCAGAATTATCCTGACTCAGGAATTTGAAGAAGGTGAGTACTACTGTAGCTCAGCGGTCGCCATTGGCATCATTGGGCGCAAATCCAGAGCCCAAATTGCGAATGTCACCGAGGCGCGATTAGCTGCCAAGCCGGGCAAGGGTTCTTTTACAATCCTGATAGCCAGTGCTGCAACCTTCGACCGCAAAGAGGACGTCATTGCTTCTGCACTGAATAAGCTCGAAGCAGCCGCTGCCAAAGGTTATGATGGGCTGCTTGAAGCCAACAAAAAGTGGTGGCACAACTTTTGGACGAGGGCATTTGTTCATTTGCACAGTGACGACGGTGTCGCTGATTTCATCGAAGAGAACTATACATACTTTTTGTATATTATGGCATCGAGTTCGCGCGGCAAGTTCCCTCCCCGCTATGGCTGTATGATATGGAGCACGGAAGGTGACTTGCATCATTGGGGCGCCCAACACTGGTGGAATAATGCAAGTTTTTACTACCATGGATTCTTTCCCGCCAATCGGCTCGAACTGATGGACCCAATGTTCGATATGTATAGTGGTATGTACGATGCCTGCGCCCTTGCAGCCCGCCAGCAATGGGGCAGTAAAGGAATTTTCATTCCTGAGACGGTATTCTTCGACGGCCTTGCAAAGCTGCCTAACGACATCGCTGAGGAAATGAGAGAGCTTTACCTACTGAAAAAACCCTGGAGCGAAAGGTCAAAAAGGTTTCGTGAATTTGC
>CAZQYB010000056.1:0-15491 GCA_964597535.1 uncultured Pirellulales bacterium
TAGCGGCATAGTAGCGTAAAGGTATCACATTGTTGCGCACTTTGTTGCGCGCCCCCGGGTTTGGGTTGATCCATTTATTAAAATGATATGGCTACTCTCAACGGTTAGGCAAGCTGGACATGCCGTCCAAATCAGCAGCGTGTAGTAGCAATACATCTGACTGGCTTTCTGCTATACCTGCATTACCCGAGTTTGGGTGAACCTGTGTCTAAGGAAGTTTCAGCACAAGCCATGGAGGCTGCCACGCTTCTTTTAGAACTGGCTCGAGAGGTTTTAAGGAAAGCAACAGGACGTCCGAAGCATCAAGAAAGATGGGGAAGTCGGGAACATGGCCAAAATCCTTTTGCACAAGTCTGAGATGTGTGAAATACAGGTCATTTTTTATTTTGACCGGCAGGTCGTCTCTCGGTTTGTCGAAGCCTCGCAGAACTGTGTTTACAACTCTACAACTCTACCAAAGACCACCTGCACAGACCATAGGCAATATTCAGAAAAACTTTTGTGTTTTTGCTGCGTTATGAAGCTTTGGGAATAATCTGAACACAACAGAACGCATTAAATACCCTTAAATACAACCACGAAACTGTAAATCAAAGGTGTAGTGGCTCTATCGTCATTGTTCTCTTCACGTAGTATTTAAGACAGCCCGAAATCCTACGAAGATTCTGAAGGTTGCCAATGATTCATGTAGAGAAACTTTGATTAGGACAATGGTTCAGAGAACGCATCAATTCTGAACCTTTCTGAGCTAACCAAAATTATATCATCAATACAAGCTTAATCAAGCCCAAAGTGCAAACATTTTGAGATGCTCAGAGGACACCATCGTATGGTCGAAATCGAAGCCGAAAGCCTACCTCTGGTTCGGCTGAAACCGAATGGAACTTTTTCTGCGTTTCCACAGAAAAAATCTTAAAACTTAAAATTTCCAATCAACATTTAGTGGTTTTGTTACGGCTTATATATATGGCAATGACTTGCCAGATTCAGGCGAATCATTGCGGTGAATAAAGCTGGCGAGGGCGAACGAAACGGTAACGGCCATGCTGTAACTTTTAACGCCGAGGGTAGAGAGAAAGTTGTCCTGCCCAGGCAGGATTTTGGGGGATATTGTTATGGTACAGGCAGTAACACAAATAGATAGGCAAATACAGGCAGCCAAAAGCAGAAAAGGCAAGTATCCGGCCTTCGCATTCTTTGAGAAGGACCACGGCATGGAATTGGAGTTCGTTGGCTGGGCAAAATTGAAGCCACAGCATGACAAACCTGATTACATCAGGGGAGTTATCAATCCGTGGGGATGTGAAATACCCGTGATTAACCTTAGAGTTCTGTATGGCAAAGGTGTAACTGAAATGACAAACACAACATGTATAGTCATTTTCGAGCACTTTGAGCCGTATAAATACTACTTCGGCGTTGTTGTTGAGGAACTCTCAAATGTAATAAATATTGCGGATGGCACAGAGAATCAAATGTCGCCGCTGCTGCTATCGGCGAAGCGACATCTCTCGGTCAGCCCCACGGTGAAGAACTGAAACAAAATATCTTGTAGAACTACCAAGGGCACATGGAAACGGCGATGTGAAACTTTGGTGTTTATTGTGAAAGAAGGATTCTTGTGCATCGTCACCATAACATTTTTGTCGAGGCAATTCGAGACAAGAGAAAAGTCAAATTGACCTTTCTCAGCAAGGAACGTGGTAACAAGACGGATAAACTATACGGCCCCATCTTTTACAGTGCATCCGTTGCGGAGAAGGATTCGGGTCGTTATTACCTTTGGGATTTCGAGAGCAACACCGGCAATAATTTTTTAGCTTTGTCGCCATCTCAAATAGTGAGTATGGAGTTGACAAAGGAGCACTTTGACTTGGTGGAATTCTTCACTTCTTCGAGAGAAATTAGCGACTCTCCGCGTGAGAGTGGAGAGAATTTACCTAATACTAAAAGGAAAGAACTCAATGGAAAAAGTTTGTAAGAATTGTCAGTATTTTATGCAGGAGAATATCAGCGGCGCGACGTACGCTTGGGGTTATTGCAAGAAACCAAAGACATCTGTCAGGGTGGACGTGGAAAATGAACGTGGCGCTTTTATGTGGGCTGATAAAACCTGTAGTGATTTTAAGCCTAAGCAAAAGCTATAGCAGCAGCCCCAGATTGGCCCCGGAAGAGGGGGCGGTTATTGGAGCAAGACTGGGGCCAATTTAGCTAAGACTAAAAGAAGAAGCTTCGATGGAAAAGCTTTGTAAGAATTGTCAGTATTTTATGCAGGCGAGTACCGTCATTATGGACTACGGCTGGGGTCATTGCAAAAAGCCTACAAGGTTTGCGGTCATGGACGCAGAAAAAGAACGCGGCGTATTTACGTGGGCTGAAGACTTTTGCAGCGATTTCAAACCCAGGCAAAAACCTGACAATAATCCGGGCTCGGCACCGAAGGGGGGGGGTAAGTTCCTGAAACAAGATTGCGGCCAATTTGGCTAAGATTAAAGCCGATTAATACCATAATAGCGGTACTGTTAATGTGCCACTGGCGCTTAAACGTAATGGTTGCTTTGTTGGGCCCTGTTATTGTGCCAGTGACATACATTTAGGGCGCAGACTTTCCTGCGCCCTTGTTCTTGGCAAGAGTCTGCGAAGGTACACCCGCATTTTCAAAGGGAAAGCCAAGCGATTTGCAGTCACCCAAGTGCAAAACTTGGTACCTCTGACACTCCAAATCCGGATTCAAACGCCCAAAACGCATTTTTTACGGGTACACCCCCTCAGCCAAACCATCGAAGTCACGGACTCTTATTGATTATAATCAGGCTATAGTGTATAATACTTTGAACTTTCAACTAATTCCATTTTGTCTTTTGGCCGATGTGCCTCCTGTTTAGGAGCGGAGTTGAATGCCTACAGCAAGTGTAAACCAAAAGTCTGATGTGCCGAGCAACGTCGATCGTGCAGCGGAAGTTTTCGATGAATACGGCGATTTTATCCGCTCGGTCATTCGTTTTCATGTCAAGAACGAAGTAGAGGCCGAGGACTTATTCCAGGATTTATTTTTGTTATTAGTTGCAAAACCAATACCTCAGGAAGTGCAAAATGTAAAAAGTTTTCTATATAAGGTCATATCTGACACGATTAAAGATGCTTTTCGCAGAATAGACCGCTATCAAGCAAGGATACGCAGGTATGCCGAGCGCAACGTACGCACAATCGAAAAACGCCCAGAGAATGTTCTAATGGAGGTAGAAGAAACGAAAAAGATGTTTGAGTTAATTGAGAGGTGCCTGCCCTCATATGAAGCTTTGGCGGTAACGTTGAGGCACAGGGATAATTGCAGTACAGAGGAAGCTGCCGAGAGAATGGAGGTAAAACCGAGGTCCGTCAGAAGATATGTTTCTGCAGGACTCGAAAAGATTCGACGCTCTGTCGGTGAAAAACAAAGGAACAATTTATGATAGCTTCTAATCCTAATTCGATATGTGAGCAAGCTCAGAGCTATTATTATGAGTATCTTTGCGGCGAACCGCGAGACGGTATCCCTGCAGAAGTGATTGCTCACATAAACAAATGCGACTTTTGCCAAGCTGAGGCCGATCGGCTGAAAATTATGCTGGCTGAGGCCGAAGAGCATGCTGACGAAAGCGATGGGCAAACCACTGCTGCCATTGCCACCAACTTGAGGCTTCACTTCGCCTATGCCGGTGCACCGGTGACTTGCAATATAGCGAAGCCATTCCTACCCAGCTTGGCTATCCCTGCCCTGGAGGTCGGTGTGCCTACGCCGATTACTGTGCATCTTGACAAATGTCAACAATGTGCGAATGACCTTGAAGTTATTCGGCAGTTAAACCTCACCCACAAACAACTGTGCCGATTAAGTCAGCTCTTCGCAGACAAGCCTTCTGAGCATACTGTTAGCTGCTCAGAAGCCAGAGCTGCTATTCTGGCGGTTGGGTTCATGCATTTCCAAGAAACTAACGCGGAAGTTTTGAAACATTTGTGCACCTGTTCCAATTGCCGGGAACAGTTGTATCAATTCCGCGATAAGGTTCGCTTGGAGTTGCTGTATGATGAAAGAACTCAAAATAAATTCCCCTGTGAGAAGGTCTCGGCTACCGACATTTTCGACTACTGTTTCCCTTACGGAATTGACCCGGCTGATGACCAATATGCGAAATTCCGCGAGTCTCTTACCTCGCACTTGCGATCCTGCCCAACGTGCTTGGCCAAAATGCAGCAGTTACACGAAACGATATACAATATAGTCGAGCAGCCTGACAGTGAGGTTGTGACCCGTTTTACGTTCGAAGAGCGAATTAACGAGGGAGTAGAACCCGAACCCACTGATTTATATGCAGATTGGCCAATCAATGTGCAGGTGCCTGACAAATCCAAGATTGAGTCCAAAACATCCTCTACCACCATTTGGTTTCCACGATTACTCAAACAAAGGGTTTTGGCTCTGAATCTGAAAAGGTTTATTAAGCCCGCATCTGTCGCGGCGGCGGTGATTTTAATGGCTCTTTTCCTGTTAAACGCCCCTGTTGCTAAGGCTGTTGACCTCAGCCAGATTTATAAGGCTCTCGGGCAAATCAAAAACGTCTATTTCGCTGCGTTTGACCCAGAAAAGCCAGAGCCGACTCAAGAAATATGGGTGTCTCAAGCGTTGAACGTCAAGGTGTTCAAGACTGAGAGAGAATGTGTTCTGTGGGACCTCAAGGGCAAATCCAAAAAATCGAGAGATTTGAACTTAAGCTCCATCACAATGGCGAAACTGGATAATGACGTCCTCATGAAAGTTGGGGAGACTATGAAGGCGCCGTGGGGTCTGTTGCCGTTTGACGATATATCCAAAGTCCCCCCTAATGCCAAATGGCAGCAAGCAGCAGATGAAGACATCGAAACTACTGTTCCTGATACTGAGGTATATGAATTAATGTGGACTGAGGAGAGATTCGGAGGCTCCATAGTCCATAACAAATGGCGCGGCTATATAGACACCGAGACGAAACTCCCGAAAAGAATTGAGCGGTGGTGGAAACAGGCTAAGGAAACAGAGTACGAGTTGTTAACCGTTACGCAGATTGCTTACCCGACGTCCGTTGAAGTGAGAGTTGCTATCAAAGATGCTGGTTTTTAGTCATCTCTACTTTTTTGTTTTCGGTAGCCAAAGCGGGGAACGATTGCTATAGTCGCCGTCAATTTCTTCTACGAACAAATCATCTGCTTTGACTCGGTCTACATGGCTGTCTGCAAATCCAGCGTTGACGCTTCTGTTCGGATGACGGCCGTATATAGCATCTTCCTCGTGGCCGGGAAATAGAATTCTTTCTTTGTTAAATCCCAGGCCTGGGACATAAAAAGAACCTTCTCTCGCAGGATTCTCAAAAGGTTGGCCGGGTGCATCTGTGGCGCCCCGCCAGCTTATAAGGCTGTACCCACTGTCAGTTATGAGCAATGTTTCCGCTGATGACCGAATTTGATGCAGGCTCAGAGGTTTTCCAACAAACTCGCCACCTACAGTTCCCGGCGCATCCTTGCAAATTGCACGGTTCACCCCGTAATTTCCACAGAGGACATTTGCTTGCGGACAGGGATCCTGAATACGTCTGGATGGACACCAAACAACGGTCCCTTTGTCAAAGTCCTCTCCAAGAATGTTTGTCAGGAAGTGAAACCACCACCAACCCATTTTGTCATAGGCAGCATCTCCCACATGGCCGCCGGCAGGCGGGACCAGGCTGGGAATTGAATCGTCAAACCCGTGAGGGAAGGTCCCGTTTTCCTGGTCATACACAGTCAAGGCCAAAGACAACTGCTTGATATTTGAGCCACAAGCCACCGCATTGGCTTGTTGTCTTGCTATGTGTAATGCAGGCAGTGAGATACCGATGAGCATCGCGATAACCGCAATAACGATAAGCAGTTCAATGAGTGTAAAACCGTGGCGTCTCATATCTGTATTATTTTATCAAGATTCGTGCAGTAATAAAGGAAAGAACGGGATTTCAAGGTTACGTTATTTGTATTGATACCGTACGCCAAAGTGCTGGTTGCTTGGGTTTACAGGTGATAAATGGATAGCCCATTAGAAGTAGGAAATAAACGTTCCTGAAAAAGAATTCAAAAAAAGCGGTTTGTAATCAACATTGCAGCGGTTTGCTTCGGTATTATTATGGGCGGTTAATTCTCGTTGGGAGGACTACTTATTACGAGGGAGATTGCCGTCATACTAACCTGAGTAGCGTGCATAGCCAAACCAGTTCCTCCGGATGGGCGGTCAGAATTGTAAGTTCCGGCCGCCTGCTTTATTTGGAATATCAGTTGCACGCCCGTATGAACTGGCTAAACCATTCACCGGTTATGGTACAAACGCCGGGATTGTGTGGGTCTTCTATGCAGGAGGATGATACATTTCCGACCATACCAGTTCCGGTACAGGTGCCGCCCTCCGGGTCCGGTTCACAGGCCCATCGGTTGTACCATATCCGGTATCGGCCCCCGCAAAGCCCGCCAATAGGTAGGGAGCAGAGTAGTACGTCGTACTTCTGGAACAGGTCTGTGCAGGAAAAACCACCTCCGGCTGAGCCAGTTATCTTGTGCAGCTTATTGTCACCAAGCTCGGTGTAAGTTGGTTCCAAATCCAGAGGTTCATTGGAGATGAGTAGTGCCGTACCTTCGCTCCAGTCCAGGTCAAATGCGTCAAGCTTGGTGCGATAGAAGAATTTATTACTATCTAAGTCTATGATCCATACGTACTCCTCGTCAATATATTCAAGAACTACGTAATGGCTTGCTCGTGGTAGATGCAGAATTGCCTGACAGCCTTTTAGGTTCTTGAGTGTTTGGATGTCGGTTTTGGCCGCAAGGCAGTGAAAACCTAATTCTTGGGCAAATTGTCGCAGTGCGTAAAGGCTTGTGCTCTTATTCGGCCCATTTACCAATTCGGCAAGTTTCTGGTCAGTGACGTTCTTGCCCAGTTGTGCCGAAACATACCTCATGGCCAATGTTGCGCAGTTTTGAGTCTGCGTATCGTTAGCCGACGCAATCGCAAGCCTGTTTTGAAGCAGCGACTCAGTGTCGACTTCCTCATAATAGCGATACGACAAGGGCTCATCGGTAATTGGGGAGTAGAACTCTACCAGTGCATCGGGTTCATACGGAACACTGAAAGGGTCTGGTCGCAGCAGACTTGTGCTGATGGAAGTAAGGTTCCAGTAGTCATAAGATAACAGTTCAGGTGATTGTTTACTGTTATCATATTTTTCAATAACAATTGTAGTGGGAATCCATCTGCCGGAAACCAACTTATAATCTCCACAGGTTTTTGCTATAGATGAACCACCAGCGTAATTTATCGACCAAGACAATACTGCATAATCTTTTGTGGGGTCGAGCACGAAAACCATATCAAGCATGTTTGGCTTATTGAGTGTTAGATGTACTTGCCCTTGGCCATCAACCTCAGCGGATGTTCCAACAACTGAAAGACTCTCAAGCGTGTACATTCCGTATCCCCATGGAACGATTCCAGCGGTTAACGGACCATTAACAGTGACCGGAATGTCGGTGGGACTTTCGGTGACGATTGCGTGGTTACCCGGTCTAAAATACATCGTGTAGTGTTCACCCTCCCAGACAAATACACGGTTTCTATTCCAATTTAGGTCGAAATCACCTCGTGAGGATTTGCGTGGGGTGCTTCCTTGCGATTCCGTCTGTTTGGCGCGCGAATCTACATTGATTTCCCAGTAGAATCTATCTCCATCGTACTTTACAATAACATTTGAATCAATTACGTATCCATTTGACGATTTGTATTCCTGGTGCGTAGCCTCAATAGTTCCGGTTGGAATCCAAGTCTTTCTTGGGTGGCTGGTGAGCGTTTCGAAAACTTGCAGAATCTGTGCGTTGTCTAACTGGCTGTCCGCTAAGGCAAAATCCTGAGCGAGGAGCAACAAAACAACCGCTAATACAAAATTTCTTTTCTTCATAAAAGTACCTTTTACTTGATTAGTCCAAAAGTTCAATTTATGCCCTCGGACATCAGGCCTTATTAAAACTACGGATAGGCGTTTCTTAGGCTGTCGATGAATTCGTTCCATTCTGCCTCATTAATACCTTCTCCGATCCAATCTGCCTCGAGCAATATCTGCTCCAGCCAGCTTATTATCTCATCGATTTCCTGCTGTGTGGGTTGTGTCGGTTGGATTTCCTGCACGTTGAGCATTTCGTCCACTCCACCTCCCATCCCCATCATCTGCTGAGAATTTGGGTCTATTTGGTGAATTGTGATGCTTTCAAGCGTAGGTGAGATGGTTTCAATCCAGTTTATCAGTGTAAGTGTAACGTCTCCGTAACCTTCACAAGTAAACACAAAGCTAGCTAAATTACCATTGGATATGGCAGTGAAACTTGCAGCGGCAAGTCCGACGCCTTCTTCTTGCGCCATGCCCGGCCCCCAGTAGTCGAAGAAGGGATCTCTCGGCGTTGCCAGTATCTGTGCGGTGCCATTGGGATGTTCAGTGTTGTCGATGGAGCCGAGGTTAGTTTCAGAGATATCGACTTCTACATTGAAGATAAAAACATCAACATCGTTAGTTTCCATGGTCACATATAACGTGATACTTTCGTTGACGTCGATTGTAATCTCGCTGTTACCATTTGCGTCGACAATACTGTAGATAATATTTGGGTCTTCCAGATAGTTAGGTTCATTAGGTTCGTTGGGAAAATTTGGAGAAGTTGGCCACAGCCAAAACTCGACAAAAAGTCCCAAATCGTTGTAGTCAACGTCGGCATCTCGGTTCAGATCTGCACCAGCACACCAATTAGGATCGTTACAGTCTGTAGTATTCCATTGTGAAGCAAATATCGCAAAGTCGCCAAAATTAACCACCTCATCCGAGTTTAAGTCACGCGTGGGAATATGCGAGAAAGTAATATCATAATTGGGGTCATCCCAGCTTATGCTATAATCATAGAATCCCACGTTGCAGTCGCCTACCTCGTCAGCGTAGTAATCAATAATGAACCAGTCGCCCGGGACTGTACTGCTGTCTTCAGAATTACCGTCAACAGAGTAAACAGGGTAAAAAGAGTAAAGGTCAAAGCCCCATATCGAGGAGTCCTTCCACGCAGTTACTTTGGCTAAGTCGCCTGCAGCTTCATAATGTGAGTCGGTCCAATCTCTTGTATTTGGGTCATAACTTCTTCCGGCTAAAGTGCCTAAAGCCCTGTCCTCCCCCGCGATGAACAAACCACCACTCCAGTAATCGTTACTGTCCGAACTTACAATTAGTGTGAGTCTGGTGCCGACCATAATGTTGTCATTGCAATCAAATGGTGTTACCGCATCGGCCTCATACACTTTCAGTGTAACCTGTCCAGCCGCTATCGGTACTATGGCAAGAGCCAATATCAATGTCAGCAATTTTTTCACTATCGCCTCCCGTAAAGACACAACAATTCTCATTGACGTCCTGAACACAACAAATGAACTTATATTGGGTGTGATTTCCCAACTCCTCCATCTGTGAAGCGTATTTCATATCGGCAAAAAGACAGACAAACTTATTCCTCACTCAAGCTTCCAATATATATGCCGACACTGAACAAGCGAATGTTGATGAAAAAATTTCCCCTCTCCCCAATTTTCGGACGAGAGTGCCTAATAGTCGCTAAACCACAAAAAGCGAAAATCTCGTAAACAATGACCACCTCATAGAAATGGAAAAGCTTTAAATACAATACCTGACCGACGCCAACTGTAAATTTACTCCGACGGCGATTATTTTTACTGTTCACTCATATTAGATTTCTAAAAACATAAGGGTCATACTTTCCCGACGTGTGTGCGAATATGAAGAAATGCCAAATTATCAGAAACACAAGAAGGTGCTCCAGGATGGTTCGCTTTTCGTAAGAACTCTGAACTAATGGTGGACGCTATCGTAGTCTTTGTGTAGTTGTTGCAGGCATTCTGTAAATCCGGTTGCCTCCAGTCTGCGGCGATATTGGCACAATAATAATTCAAAAAGCTCAAAGCCCGCCTGCAAAAATTGTAGGCGAGCTTCAGAATGATTTCCGTGCTTATATTACGTTTATGAAACTTTGGAAAGGAACCGAACACAACTGGCTCCGTTGAAAAACGGAAAATACAATTGCAAAAGTGTAAATCAATAGTGTAGTCCTGTAGCGGTAGCCGATAATGGCACCAGGTATTGGCCAGCCGTTGTGGGTGTCGATCGTTTCATCAAATATTTAAATTACCAAAACAATAATGCTTTGACTATTGTTTGGCCTTTCTAGTACTCAGTTCCTCATCTGAGAAGTCGGAAAAAACGTTGCCAGAAAAGATATTATCTTGCACTGTCAATCTATCAATTTGGTTGACAAATTTCCTTGTTTTATTGTCTGTGATTCTTGAATTTATGATAGAAATCTCTTTACTACTGCCTTTTTCAATAAATATTAAGTATGGTGAAAAATCTCCAGTCCAGTTGCCTGTAATCAAACAGTTAATAAACTTCACATCAGAGGTAGACTCATAAATAGAAATAAGGTTGAATTTACCGGTATTCTCGAATACAGAATCATCAAAATTAATATTTGCTGAGTGATGAATGCGAATCAAACCATAAGTGCAGTTCTTTATAGTTGTTCTCAAAAACTTCAAACGGTCAACTTCGTCAATCTGAATTCCAAAAGTGCCACTGCCAAACAAAATCGAATTCTCGATTTGTATATCATCGGATGAAGTAAAAGAGAGTACTCCACCGGTACAATAGCCCTTACTTATATGGCCAATTGTAAGGTTCTGTATCGTAATGTTTCTACAATATTGAAAATTCATCACCCACGAATATTGAGGTTCAATAACAAGCTTTGTATTTTCCTCTCCAACAATGGTAAGGTTACAAAGGTTATGAATTATTGGCTCATATCCATCATGAGTTTTTACCCATTTGACATAGTCATTTCTAACATGTGTAGCCAAAGATAAATTGTAAGTTCCTGCTTTCAACTTAATGATTCTGTTCGGTTGAATTGCTTCAATAAACTCTCTTGCACTATCAACCTCGATTGTTTGGCTCTCTGTGCTCACAATTGATGGGAACTCGGTTTTTACAACATCGGTGATAGCAACATGGGCTTTTTTTGAGATAAAAATTCTGGAACTTTCAGAAAAGTTTTCACCAAGAAAACCAAGTCGAAGTTCATGTGTGCCTTCCTCTAACAGTTCCTTCGGAAGGTCGCTGTCGTAGAGGGTAAAATGCCACATCTGTGGGTTAGTGTCAGGAATTGGTATTCCTGCATTTTTAATAACGTGGCCATCATATTCGATTTTTAACGATCTATTTGAATTTGCTGAATTGTTCTCAGCTTCCACATAAATCATCGAAGTTCCCGTAACAAAAGGATTGGCAATTAAAAATTTTGGTGGTTCTGGTTTCCGGCCAATGAGGCTATAAATAATGGGCCAAGCAAAAACGACTAATATTATTAGAACAACAACAAACAGAATTAAAATTGTAAGTATCTTGTTTTTCTTAGGCCATCCACGAAAAGCACGCAACCACTCTTTTGTGTTTTGAAAATTAGGTAGATCCATTTTTTAAACCTATTTTATTGGCCAGCCGCCGTGGGGGTCGATTGTTTATTATCCATCGCTGAACTTTGCTAAGCTATGGTTTCAAGCCAACTTCTGAGTCAAATATGTCGCAACTGTTGCTGCGAGTCCAACTACGAGCTGAACCTCTTCACGTTCTAAGGTGCGGTCCTCCTTTCCGTGACGAGCAATCTTAGAACTGTAACCCCAAATCTTGGACATAGCCTCATCCAAAGGCTTCGGGAGCAGGTCTGGATATTGTTTTATGATGCCACCCAGCGTTTTCTTGCCACCAGTTACTTCGCGTGCTACACACTCCAAAGCTGCCATCGCATGAAAGACTGCGCCAGACAGATTTGGCTCAGGACGACGTGAGAGAGCTCTAATGGCTTCGTCCAATTCCTGCTTGGAAGTAGTTAAGTTCGCATCATCCAGAGCCTCTGAAGCATCCTGGACAACATGCTCAAACGCTTCTTCGCCACGTGTTTCAATGACGCCATTTACGAGTTTCCAGCCAATACCCATTTCTACAAAGCATTCATTGATGGATTCTTCATAATCGGAGGTAGCGTCCCGGCGGCGATGTTCTAAAAAGGAATAGATAGCTTCTACAATATCGTAAACACGATACCATTCACAACTGTCCATGAGGTTTTCAACTTCAATTGAAATGTTAGGCTCACCCCAGTTGTGTTCCTTATCTGGACGTGTTCGCAAAACCTTGCAGATGATTTCCCTGAGATTAGAGGATGAAATATGTGCATTTTCTTCCGCAATCGCAATAACCGCATAACGGAAATTCTCAGGTGCATCTTCTCGGACAGTAATTTCTTGGTTTTTGCCAATGTGGCCGAATCTTTTAGAAAATGGTTGGTTCTCTTTGTCCTGCATGATAACTCTCTATCACGTATTGACTTCGTATACCTTTAGGACTTCGTCGCCGTAGTGGTTGATTATCTTGACGGCGATTTTTCCGGTTTCGGGTGGGTCGAATGGTCGGCTCTTAGTCGAATATAACATTGACCAGGCGGCTTCGTCAATCTCTGCTCGAAGGGCGCGTTTAAGCTTATCGTATGGATTGTCAGCGCCGGTGAAGTAAGCATGGTGGACGAAACAACGCAAAGCGGAAAAGCGCCGCACAAGTCAGAGTTACCAGCGCCGGCAGGTTATGAAAAAATCGCCGGCTAAAATTTCAACGAAGGACGCGGCCTACGCCGTTATGGAATCCGCCTACCTGAAAGCCAGCAGAAACAATACACTCCCTGCAAACGCCCGGCAAATCATGTACGCAGCGAGGCCGAAAATACTGAGACGGACTGGACTCGACAAACTTAGTGACACGTATTTTATTAAAACACTTTTACCGGATTATATGAGAGATCACCCTGAACAAACCGCAACGTGGGATGTCGCTTATGATGCCCGCGGCCATCACACAGAGCCACATACCGGCAAAGAAATCGGTTTGGGGACGCTTGCGGTTCGTGAATATTTGCAAAGGATATCCGAGCACACTATAGATGATATTATCCCGAAATTTGGCGGCCAACTTTACCCGACAATGGGACCCAAGAATCGTTACAGTGCAATTCTGTTTATCGAAAAAGAAGGCTTCATGCCTCTGTTTGAGAAAGTGCGGTTAGCTGATTTTCACAGTCTCAGGCATACATTTATAAGCAATCTAACCAAAGGCGGTGCTTCACCTAAAGTTGCACAATCTTTGGCCAGACACAGTACCATCGGCTTAACTATGGACACTTATACCCATATCGGGTTGTTTGACGAAAGAGCTGCTCTTGATTCACTGCCAGAACTGCCAAGCTTGGATGAAAGTAAAAACCACCGGAGCAATAAAGCAGTAGCCCTTAAAACGGGAACAGATGATTTGCCTGCAATGAATGACAAAAGCGCTTACAAACCAGCTTACAAAAAACTTACAAAAAATGCTTACTTTGATAAAAGCCGGTTGTCTGCGAATGTCAACAAGTCGAATAACGTTGGGGGAATTGTTGAAAGCGACAAGTCCTTATCAACAGGAATGTTAGGTAGTGAAAATAATCAAATGTCTCTACCTGACACAGATAAAAACAAACGGAGCAGGAGGGATTCGAACCCCCGGTACCTTTCGGTACAACGGTTTTCAAGACCGTCGCCTTAAACCGCTCGGCCACTGCTCCGTGCTCGTATCTGGTATCACGTGAAGCGTATCTCGTATTTCGTGTTTCTTACCGTTTAAGTATTCGGCAGATTGCCATATATTTTATAGAAAAACCAGCGTTTTGCAAGCAAATTACGGCCAATCCGGGCCGGTGGCGATGAATTACGATATTGAAGAGAGACGTCGGTATTCTACACATTACGACCAGAGAGGCCGTTAAATGGAAGGCTGCGGGCGAAATAATATGTGCATAAAATCCGGATTCCGGTACGTCTTGTTATATAGTTAGATTTGAATGATTTAGAACTCTTTGCAGAAGTGAGTCATTATGTACAGGGCCTTTGAGAACTCTAAGCTTGCTGAATTTGCTTTGGTAGCCGCCTTATTAACGCTGCTCGGCGTAAATACGCCCCCCGTATTTGGCGGCAAAGACGTTTCGCTCTCCCAGGTGCCACAGACTGTTCGCGATACCATTGAGCGTGAGACAAAGGGTTTTGATATCGATGACCTCGAGCGGGATAAGGACGACGGCAAAATTGTCTATGAAGTTGACGCCGAAAACGATGACCGCCAAATCAAGTTGAAGATAGCCGAGGACGGCACGCTGCTGCAGAGGGAAGAGGAAATGGACTCGGATGCTCTGCCGGCCGCGGTCCTGAACGCCGTAAAAAAATCTGTCGGAGACATCGATTTCGATGATATCAAAAAAAGGTTCGTTCGCGGCAGAAAAACCATTTACAGAATCAAGGGGGACAAAGGCAACCTGGAGATTGAATTGAAGATAGCCGAGGATGGAACCATCCTCGATAAGGAAGTCAAGCGCGACGATGACGACGATGATATGCCGGATGACTTCAGGGACATTAGACGGTTGTTCCTTAAACTGAGAGGCCAGTTGAAGATTGCTGCTCTCGGAGATTCGCGGGTTGAGAAGGGAATCGACCCAAAATATTTTCTCGGAGAGGAAAATAGGAAATATCCGATGGCGCTGAACTTCGGCTCGGGCGGCTCGGGACTGCCTCGCGTTCAAGTGATTATCGAAGGCTATCTTGTTCACGCTCCGAAACTACAGTGGGTGGTCTATGGGATATCACCGCGCGTTTTCAATAGATATTATCGTTCCGATGAAGGTGACGATATCAAGAGAAGCTCTCTCTATCGCTCGGATAAGCAGCAGCAGGGCTGGCCCGAAATCACCGGCGAGCTGGTTCCGGCAAATGCAATAGATGATGACGATTTCTCTGCCTGGGGATTCGACGGGGAGGACGGAACGGACGATGATATTGAAGACGAGAAGGAAAGACGAGACAAGCAGAGAGACCTGCGGAAGGGACGATACCGGTTCGATACAAAGCGACTGGAGATTTTTGAATCGCTGATTCAATTGCTCGCCAGGCGAAACGTCAGCATGCTCGCCTTTACTCCGCCGATACATCCCCTCTCCATCGGGCAGCCTTGCACCGATGACGACGGGACCCCCCGCGAGGCCTACGATGAACTCGTGGAGAAAATGAACGCCTTAGATAAAAAGCACCCGAATTTTTATTTCATCGATATCAACAACAAAGGCGAACACAACCTAAAACACAAGGACTTTAACAACTTCGACCACCTGAACACCAAAGGCGCGAAGAAACTGACGCTGATGCTGAATGATTTCATAAGGGCCGTTGATTCGGACAGGAAGAAGAACATCGGAAAAAAACAGCGACAGTAGTAACTCGA
>CAZQYB010000057.1:0-15339 GCA_964597535.1 uncultured Pirellulales bacterium
CAATCTGAATATGCGCGACCCGGTTATGTATCGAATCCTGCGCGCCAAACATCCCCGCACCGGCGATAAGTGGTGCATCTATCCGACTTATGACTGGGCACACGGACTGGAAGATTCTGTTGAAAAAATCACGCATTCGATCTGCACGCTGGAATTTGAAAATCATCGGCCTTTGTACGACTGGTTCCTCGACCGGTTGGGAGTTTTTCATCCCCGGCAGATTGAGTTCGCCCGACTGAATCTAACCTATACCGTGATGAGCAAGCGGAAGCTGCTGCAATTAGTTCAGGAAGGTCTTGTAAACGGTTGGGACGACCCACGGATGCCGACCATTTGCGGCTTGCGGCGGCGCGGCTACTCGCCGGAAGCCATCCGAAACTTCTGCGTACGCATCGGCGTCAACAAGTTCAACAGCACCATCGATATCATGCTGCTCGAACATTGTCTCCGCGAAGATTTGAACAGGACATCGCCGCGTGTTATGGCGGTTTTGCGGCCGCTAAAAGTAATCATCGACAACTATCCGGAAGACAAGGTCGAAGAACTGGACGCAATCAACAACCCCGAAGACCCGGACGCTGGCACGAGAAAGGTTCCTTTCTCCAAGGAGCTTTATATCGAGCAGGATGACTTTATGGAGAACCCGCCGAAGAAGTTTTACCGTTTGGCACCGGGGCGCGAGGTTCGCCTGCGATATGCGTACTTTATTAAATGTACGGATGTTGTTAAGGATGAAAACGGCCGGGTCGTCGAGCTTCACTGCACGTACGACCCGGCCACGCGAGGCGGTGACGCTCCGGACGGGCGCAAGGTCAAGTCAACGCTGCACTGGGTTTCAGCCGCGAATTAGCTAGAAGCAAAAGTGCGGCTGTACGACCATCTCTTTACAAAAGAAAACCCAAATGATGTAGGCGAAGGTAAGGATTTCAAATCGAACCTGAATCCGAACTCGCTGGAGCTGCTGACCTCCTGCCGGGTTGAACCATCAGTTGCAGATGCAAAACCGTTGAGTCGATACCAGTTTGAACGGCTGGGCTATTTCTGTGTTGACACCGATAGCTCTTCCGAAAAGCTCGTATTTAATCGAACAGTGTCCCTGCGCGACCCCTGGGCGAAAATCCAGAAGGCGCAGAAGAAAGACAGCAAATCCTGACGGTTACACGGCCGGCGCTACGGTAAGCAGTTTATAGCAGGCAAGGGCACAAAGCAGGATAAAAACAATTCTAACTACATTGCTCGGCAGTTTGTGCATCAGACGTCCGCCAATAAATGCGCCCACAATAGCGCCGGGGATAACAACTATCGCCATCCTGAGAGACTCAGCTATCTTGATACTGTGCTGCGTCAGGGTTAAATTCTTGTAAAACGCTCCAATAAGTGCAACTGAAGCGATGGTAGCAGCGGAATTACTGATTGCCCTTTTTAACGGCATTTTCAAAAAAAGCTGTTGTGCAGGCACGCAGACAGTTCCGCCGCCGATGCCTAATAAGCCGGCTGGGATACCGGTCAGCAGCCCGCAAAGTATGGTCAAAGGAATTGACCGCCGAGTTTTGGAAATATCGAAGTCACCGGCTCGGCTGCTGTGCGTGCGAAGTTTGAAACAATTGTAAATAACCACGTAAATCATAAATGCTCCGAATATGCGGGCCAAAAGGTAACTATTGCCGCGGGCAAACGCCGAGCTGTTACTGACTGCAACGCCAATTATAATACCCAAGGCAGCAGAAGGGACCAGCCATTTGATAACATCCGAGACCAAAACATCAGCTTTTTTATGGACCATTGCTGCTGTGGTCCCGACGAAGAAATTACAAATCATCGCCGAGGCCTGATAGAGATGTTGACTTTCCCCGAACGCAAATACGAGAGCGGGAATCATAACGACCGAGCCGCCGATGCCCAGCAGACCGCCGAAAAGACCCATCACAATCCCAATAGCTGCTAAGACTAAATAATCCATAAGTGTCAGCCGAACAGCTCCGCAAATTTCCCCTCTATATCAGGGCTCCCGCACAGTACCTGGCCAACCAGAACGGCTCTTACACCGACAAACCTCAGCTTCTCAACGTCGGCTCGCGTCTTTATTCCGCTTTCACTGACGAGTTCCTTTTTATTATCGAGAAGCTCGGCTAATCGACTGGTCGTATTGATATCCACCTGCATTGTGCCGAGGTCTCGGTTGTTAATTCCAAAAACGCTGTAGCCTTTCTTGGGAAAGCCAATCAAACTGCGGACCGCAAGCAGCGTGTCGGCCTGGTGCACTTCCAAAAGAACTGTTAACGTCAACTCGGCAGCGGCTATCATCAAGTCCATAAGCTCGCCGGGCTTGAGTGCTTCCGCTATCAAAAGTATTGCATCGGCGCCGGCCGTGCGGGATTCGTAAACCTGCCAGAGGTCGATAATAAAGTCTTTGCGCAAAATCGGCAAATCGACCACCTGCTTGATTTGCTCTATGTATTCGAGCCGACCCTGGAAATATTTTTCATCGGTAAGAACGCTGATTGCATCGGCACCACATCGCTCGTAGGTTTGCGCAATCGCCACGGGGTCGAAATCCTCGCGAATGACTCCAGCCGACGGCGAGGCCTTCTTGACCTCGGCGATAACGTTTATGCCGCGCCTGTTGGGCTTGGTAACAGCTTTGTAGAAGTTGCGGCACTTGGGCCTTGGGTGAGCTTCTTCCTTGAGCTGCTCAAGACTTTTCTGTGACCGCCGAGCGCTTACTTCCGCCTTTTTATCGGCAATGATTTTATCCAATATATTCGCCAAAGCATCTACTCTGCGAGCTTAACGTAGGCCATACGAATCTCATTGAGTGTATTCGCCAAAACCTTTTCTTCTTCTTCGGTCAGGTTTCCTTTGGTTTTCTCCTGGAGGGTTTCGAGCATATCGATATTGTACTTCGCCATCTCCAAATCCGGCTCCTTTTTCTCCTGTCCCTTTACCTGCAGCACGCCTAAGGCAAATAATGCCTGCGTAGTAAGCATGCTTATCAGCGCAGCAAAATTACCCTTCGGCAAAGGCCCGTGGGGTTTTTCTTCTTCCTCGGCCTTTTTTTTATCGGCTTCTTCCTGGGCAGCTAATATCTCTTTCTCCTTTTGGGCCTCCTGCTTCCAATCCTCATCGATTATGATTTTTTTCTCTTCCTTTTTTTCTTCTTCAGCCATAATTTGCGAGCCTCTATAAAACTTCTAATTCTTTAATTATTTACGATACTTTTTCATATCTCTATCGACTTCTCGTTTCTGCGCGCGTTCGGCAATCGTGGTTCTCTTATCGTATTGTCTTTTGCCTCTGGCTAATGCCAATTCTATTTTCGCCAGGCCCTTATCATTAAAATAAATCCGCAGAGGTACAAACGTAAAGCCCCGCTGTTCGAGCTTAACCCTTACTTTACGGATTTGACTCTTATGCAGCAGCAGTTTTCTTTTTCTCATCGGCTCATGATAGACGGAACCTGCTTTTTCGTACTGTGCTATGTTGGCGCCGACGAGCCAGCATTCGTCATTATCTATTCTTGCGTATGAGCCGTTAAGGTCCGCGGCAGCAGCCCGCAGCGATTTTACCTCCGTGCCCAAAAGCTTCAGACCGGCCTCGAACTTCTCGATGAGTTCGTAATTTCGATAGGCCTTTTTATTAACCGCCGCTGAACCTCGTTTATCCTTATCTTTGCGCGATTTCGCCGCCATTTAAGCCATAATATCCGATGAGCAGCAATTTCGCAAGAGCAGAAGCGGTCGCCGGCGGGCCGATTCATACACTGCCGTGCGGTCTTACATTTTTCCCTGTGACGCCTTTTACCGAATCACCGATATCTTCAAGGATTTTATCCGCCAGTTCGGTAAGTCTGCGAACTACATCCGGGTGGTCGGCCGAAAGGTCACGGGTCTCTTCTATGTCTTCCTGGAGATTGTAAAGTGCCGCAGGGATGGTCTTCTTTCCCCTCTTACGCTTCAAGATTAGTTTCCATTGACCCGAACGAACGGCCCCAAGCTGCCTCTCGAAGTAATAGAAAAACGCTTTGTAGGGAGTTTTGGCCTTCGGGTCCGTCATCAGTGCGGAAATATCTTTTCCGTCGATAATCCGGTCCGTGGGTACTTTTGCACCGGCCAGCTTTGCGAACGTAGGCAGAAAGTCCATCGTTGTTGCCATTTCGGAGCAGACCATCCCGGCGGAGATTTTGCCCGGCCAGCGCATGATGCAGGGTTCGCGCATGCCGCCTTCGTAGGTTGCGAATTTGCCACCTCGCAGAGGTTTGGCCGAGCCGCCGTGCGCACCCTTTGAAAGCCACGGCCCGTTATCCGACGTGAAAATCACCAGGGTCTTTTCATCGATGCCAAGCTGCTTGACGGTCTCGAGAATTTGGCCAACCGACCAGTCAATTTCCATAATCACATCGCCGTAAAGTCCCCCCTTTGATTTCCCCTTGAACTTGTCCGAGACATAGAGCGGCACGTGCGGCATCGTGTGTGGCAGATAGAGGAAGAACGGGCGGTCCTTGTTTTTCTTAATAAACTCCACTGCCTTTTCGGTGTACCGCCGGGTCAACTGGCTCTGGTCGGGTTTGCGCTCGATGGTTTCTTCATCTTCGACAAGCACAACAGGGTCCATATCATTCGAATAAGGAATCCCGAAGTAATAGTCGAACCCCTGTCGTGTCGGCAGAAACTCCGGCAGATGTCCCAAATGCCATTTGCCGATGCAGCAGGTAGCGTAGCCGCGGGTCTTGAGAATATCGGCGATAGTAACTTCCTCTGGGTTTAAGCCGATGTTATCTCTTGGAAATAGGACGCGCGGAATGCTGACGCGCATCGGATAGCAGCCGGTCAGCAGGGCCGCCCGGGATGGCGAACAGACCGGAGCGGCAGCGTAAAAGTCTGTGAATTTGGCACCCTCGGCGGCCATACGGTCGAGATGAGGCGTCTCAAAACCCTCCGCCCCGAAACAGCCAACATCGGCGTAGCCCTGGTCGTCGGTGAAAATGACAACAAAATTCGGCTTGCGCGTAGTTGGCTTAGCACAGCCTGGAACAGTTAGGGCCGCCGCCCCTAACCCTAATGCCTGAATAAATTCTCGTCGGTTTATTTTGGATTTCATAAGAGACCTCCTTCATCTATTTCCTCAGTCCAAATTTAGTAGTCAGTGCGTTATTTATTCAGCAGGCATTGATGTATAAAAGCGGCAAGAAGCCAGACCGCAAAGCCGGCGCAAAGCACAATCCACAGTGACAGTTGTTTGCGAAAGCACATAAAGGCCACAAGAAAAAACAAAACGCTCGGCACAATGCCCCACAAAGCGCCTTTGGTATAATCGGTCAGCAGAGCAAAATCCTGTGGTTTGTCGGCGTACAGCCAAACCAGCACAATCAGCCCTGTCAGCGGCATCACAGCAATCAGACCCGCTAACGTCGGCAGCTTGCGACCTATGAGCGTGCAGAAAACGATGATACCAACGCTGATTAATAATTTGATAACAAACCGCATAAAGATACTTAATCAACTTAACCCTGCCGTCGCCGGCTAACATTTTACCTGAGAAGCCGAAACGCTATCGGATATCGATATTGCTCGCCCTTGCTTGCCTTCACTGCCGCTTCACCCACGAAAATTACGTGGATAATCAGCAGCACAAATAGCAGGATAAATCCTATCTTGATAAAACAAAGCAGCCCGGCTACCGCGAAGTAAACCAACAGAGACATTTGATAATTTAACGCTTCCTGCCCGTGCTCATCCACAAACTTGTGCTTGTCCTTTTCGTTGAGCCAGATAACCAGCGGAGCAAAAAAACCCACTACACCAAGCAGATGACACAGCACCGCCATTTTTTTGGCGTCTTTAGAGGTTTCGGGCTGTTCGGCGTCAACGTCCTGGTCGGTCTGACTGCCGCTGTCTGAATTTTCTTCCGGCTGAAGGTCTTCATTTATTTCCGCCATACGCCAACTCCCTTCCTCAAGCGCGAACTTACACGACACAGCGAACCTCTTAACAAAACCTGGCTCGAAGCGTCAGCACAATCGGACCAGCTAATCTCGGCAGTCTGCGCCTTCTCTGGTTGCAAAAGACAATTATTCCGATACCACATCTTGATTGTCGCCGCGCTCGGCGAGCTTATCGGTATTGTCCGCAATGCGAAACATTACCATAATAACTTCCAGCCATACCCGGGCCATGATCACGTATAGTAAAAACAGCAGCGGTGCCCCTATAATCGCGAGGAAAGCGCCGGCCCCGCCCGTGGCAATGCCGGCAAAGAACATAACTAAAGCAGCTATGCCTGAAACGATAATAGCCAGCACAAAGAGCAGCTTAATAATGCGGGGCGTAATAAACTCACTGAATGAAAAGTCAAACAGACTACCAAAAAATCCTTTATCTCCCATATTACTATCTCCTTAAAACAAAAAAACAATTGATTCCCGCCACTACCTCACCCCCGGCTATTTATTTAATCAGCCGAAGAGATATCGGATAGCGATAAGCCACACCCTTGCTGACCTTGACAGAAGCTATGATGCAAAAGACCAGGTTCACAACGGGAATCGCAAATAAAAGCGGAACTCCGATGCATAGGAAACTCAAGAGCCCTGCCACAGACATCGCCAAGACTATGGTAATTTGGAAATTCAGCGCCTCTTTGCCCTGCTGGTCAACAAACGGCTCTTCACCTTTCTTTATCAACCAGATAAGCAATGGTGCTATAAAGCCGGTAAAGATAGCCAGCAGGTGGCAAAGCATCGCCATATTCCTGGCATCCTTACTGATTTCAGCCGGCTCAGCCACTGTCTCTTGCTCAGCTTGGCTGGTCTCTTCAGGCACCTTTGGTGCTTCGGGGTTTTCTTGTGCTTCTGGGGTTTCCTCTTTTTCTGCCATAGTTTAACTCCCTTCGATTAAAGTTATATATCTGACCCAACAAACCGATTCTTTTCTAACAAATGCCGGTTAAAGCCGTCAAGAACAAAATTTATGCCGAAACCAGTCCAGCTACCCAAATTTCAGATTTAGTCCCGTGGGAGCAATACGGTCACAAAATTCCTGGCCAGCCACACCGCCATCTCGCCTTCGCCCCGGTGCGACCAGGCATAGTAGGGAATTGCGACCAGATTTACCCTATCCATTGTCGGAACCTTGCCGTCCGTGCTCGACTGCACGGAGAGAACCTTGCCGCTGATTACGCAGACTCCGCCCAACAAGCCCTTGCGGTATTCGGCCTTGAGCTGCACATCCGCCGACAAAACCAACCGGCGTACGTTCGGCCCGTTGTCCACCTCTTCAACACAATAGACGACTGGGCCGCGCTCCAGCGCCACTTTCCCCAGGTTTTCTTTGACCTTCTTTTTGCAGAATACACACCGGATTGGCATTGGCAGATTCAGTTCGATTACGTCGCCCTTTTTCCACTTTCGGCGGATACGTGCGAATCCCTTCTCCATATCCAGAGCAACCGACTCGCCGTTTACCTTTAGTGTCACCTTCTCATCGCTCTTTTTCATATATCGATAAAGGTCGCTCGGCACCGGCTGATTCCGCGCCCAGCCGGGGATACGAACGTAAATCGCGAATTCCGCCGGACGTTTTGGCTCGATAATGATTTTGATGTCACCTTCCCAGGGATAACGCGCCAACTGTCTCAGCTTCACGGTGTTATTTTTTAGCTTGAAAGTGCCGCCGCCGGTGATGAACAGATTGACGTACAGCGTATCGCCGCTTTTGGCATAGACGTATCCGCCGACCGACGGTATAAAGCGCACCACGTTTGTTGGACAGCACGAACAGCCGAACCACGGGCTGCGCTCTCTTTTACCGTCCGAGGCAAGCGGATTCTGGTAGAAGAACTTGTCGCCGCTTAACGAAACGCCCGAAAGAAATCCGTTGTAAATTACACGCTCAAGAACATCTATGTACTTTGCGTCACCATGCAGCAGAAAGAGTCGGTGGTTCCACATTGCATTAGCAATGGCAGCACACGTCTCACAATACGCCGTTTTGTTTGGCAGTTCGTAATTATCGCCGAATGATTCACCTTTGCGCCTGGCACCGATACCGCCCGTAAGATACAGTTTTTTCGACACAACGTTTTCCCAGATGCGCTCGATTGCCTTGATATAATCAGCATCGCCGGTCAAAGCGGCGACATCCGCTATGCCGGAATACATATAGGTCGCCCGCACGGCGTGGCCAACCGCCTCGCCCTGCTCAACAATTGGCTTATGGTCCTGACAATATGGGCCGTAGAGCTCCCGGCCGCGGGCGTGACCCCGCTCATCGAGAAAGAACTTTGCAAGCTTGAGGTATTTGTCGTCCCCGGTCTGCCGATACAGTTTCACCAAGCCTATTTCAATCTCCTCATGCCCGGGAACGTCTCGCTTTTTATTCGGCCCGAAAACCGAATCAATATAATCAGCCAACTTGACTGCTGCATTTAGGATTTTGTCTTTGCCCGTGGCCTGATAGTAAGCAACAGCAGCTTCAAAGAAATGGCCCGCACAATAAAGCTCGTGCATCTTCCTTACATCACTCCAGCGTTTTTCCGGCTGTCGCTGCGGCAAAGAATAGAATGTGTAAAGATAACCGTCTTCCCATTGCGCTGCTGCGATTTTGTTAATTACCCCGTCGACATATTTTTCCAGTTCCGCGTCCGGGTGGCTTTTCAAAGAATACGCAGCCCCTTCTATGACCTTATAGACATCGGAGTCATTGAAATATATGCCCTCATGCTTTCCCTCCATCAGACCGCCTGCCTTGGCGAAATTACTTATCCTGCCGGTCTCCTCACATTTCTTAAAAGCGTAGGGAATCGTCACTTTCCGGTTGGTCTCAATCCGCGGGGCCCAGAATTTGTCGGCTATCACCACATCGGTAAAGGGCACAGCCTCCAATTTGTCCCCCTGGCCTTTGGCAGATTGAATTGTACCCGCCAGAACTGTGAATAAAGCTGCGGCAATAATCGCAAAGGTATGGCTTTTTGGAACTTGAATGTTCTCCATTTGTTCCTCTTTCTTGCAACTTTGGAAAACCAATCTACACATACGGGTATAAGTCAATATAACTTTTACAAAGGTCAACCCAATGAGGCAAGAACAAAATTTACGCCGCAATCTGGCCGCCCGGCCTTGAAAAAAATCACAAAAGAATAGCAATACCGTAACATTTGACAAAACGAATATTCGGGGGTATATTACTCCAAAGAAAAGGCGGAAAACAAGAATGAAAAAGTTGGTGTTGTTGAAAAACTGTACCTCTCAACTGACCTCTCAAAGGCCGAAGTGATTAACAGTGTCCTGATTTGTCGGGATAAGGTTTTACTTGGCCGCTTTTCTGCATTCCTGACAGAATTTGCTCATTAACGCCATCGCTTCATTTAATCTTTCAGGCGAACCATCCATTTTTGCATAAGCATCCACTAACTGCAGAAGCTCCGGTGCGGGCTCGCCTTCGGAAAAATGATGCTTAACATTGACGATTCCGGCATCCATTCCGTACTCCATCGCCTTGTGCACAAACGCCCTCATAACGCCTATCTTTCTGCCGGGCAAATCCCTCGCGCAATTGGTAATTCCCCCTGTGAAATGAACGCCCTTCATATCAGGGTCGCTCTTTATCTTCTTTATAGTCTCGAAAGTCTTATGCGTATAGCTCGGCTCGCCCGGCTGCATCGGCATATCTACTGCCAGAGGAAATATCGTCGAGTCGAAGAAAATCTCCTCCGGCCTAAAACCATATTTGCCGATGGCCTCGTCAAAAATCTGCTTAGCCAAAGAACAGAGTTCGTCAATCGAAGGCAATTTGGCGGACTCACTCATCAAGAGACCAACAAATGCAAAATTATATTGTTTTTTGAGCGGCAGCAAATTTCCCATCGTGTGAACTTTGACGGAATTTATGAGCGGCTGCCTGACGGCCTCATCAGCATCGTACCATTCCTTCAGACCGGCTATCAGAACATTATCGTCACTGCTGTCGATGCAAATCGGCACGCCCTCGCCCCACTTGCGAATCACCCTGACATACTCGACCATCATATCGATAGCAACCTGCGGGTTATCCTCACCAAAGACATCGAGATTGACCGCTATATAACCAGCTCCTTCTGCTGCCTGTTCTTCAATCAGGGCCTTGATATAATCCAACGGCTCGCTCGGCTTTGAATAGGCATCCGGGCCGAGCTCGCTTAACCGCTTCATTATTTCGCCCGTCTTCGGGATCGATGCGTGTATTGATTCGCCGACAGCAATCCAGTTTTTTTTCATACCGTTCTGCCTCATTTTCTTTATTACCAGTATTTACAAAGACTTATACAATCCCAAAGCGATTTCAGCGACATATTAAGTCAGCAAAATTGACCCAGGTCGCGCCTTGCCAATGTGGATAACCTGTTGATAATCACACCCGTGGATTATAGACGTCCTTATCCACTTTACCGAAGATTCCAGCCAAAATTAGTCCTGTTCTTGGCGGTTATCTGTTCAATTTATTCCGAGAGCAGAATTATTATCTATAACTCGTTTACAATAAAGAAGTTATGCTCCACAACAAAATCGTGTGCAAAAACCATACCTGCCGGCTAAATTTTCGTTTACCGGTATACCCAAATCCTCCAAAATTTGCAAGGCTTTGGCAAGAAATTACGTTGTTCGTGGATAATTCGTAGAAAAAAGCTGCCCTGAAATCCCAGATATGGCTCCAGTCCTGGCCTCAGCACCACCTTTTTTTTCGGCGCTTCGAGCAATACAAGCAAAATCTCGTAACTTTTTGCTGATTCCTGCGTCTATAATAGTAGTAGTGCAATTACTGTTATGCAGAATATGTCGAAAGGAACCGAAAATGGGAGTCCTGAAAAACATTTCCCCAATAATACTGATTTGTGCCTTTCTCCTCGGCCAGACCTGTACGTCTCAATCGGCGGGGTTGGGGAAGACGGACAATCCTGCATGGGGTGACACCATCGCCAACCGTTTCATCAGCACGATGCGAAAGCGGAACTATAGTTTCCTGACAGAAGATAAGCTCGAATCACTTCGACAGGAAATTCGCGATTTCACAACCAAATACCAACCCGTGCATGTGTCTGCGACCAGGCAAGAAGGATTACTTCGTTCCATAGACCGATACATATCGGAGAATTTTCTGAACAGGCCGGACTGTCGAAGTGACCCGGAAGGAGCGTATCTGAAATTTCGGGACATTATCAACACGTTTAAGTGGAAGCTCTGGCTGGCACTGACCCGCACGCCAGCTACGCCGGAGCAGCTCAAACGGCGAGAAGCACAACGCAAATGGATTCGCGAATATATCAAAACTGTGCCAATTCGTCCAGGTGACGCTTGCCCTCTCGGAGTCGCACGCGATGGCCTTCGCACATGGGCGTCAGCATATCTGGAGCAAAAGTTCACCGACCCGCTGAGTCTTATGTATGTTTCTATGACAGATAAACAGTTTGAAGTTTTCAAGCAATGGATGAAGCGTAGCGCCGCTAATGGGTTGGCAACGACCGTCAGTGACATCCCCGTTCGCGCTTTAGGTGCGCGGGCGCACAATCATGCAGATGTGGAGAAGGTGTATAGCTACCCATTTGAAATCCAACTGCCTTTTGAAGACGAGGTCACGTCAATCTGGGGCGGAGGAGACGGGGCCGGTGCCCACCTGGTCTTTGCTTCCAATGCCCAATTTCGGGGTCGAGACGTCTTTCTTGGCACGTGGAGCGTTTTTGACGTTGTTCAGGGGTCCCGGCGGGTTACGCCGGAAGTTCGAGATGATAATCCCACCGAACTTATTGCCCAGTGGGTAAAAAAAGAGGGAAAAGGGGATATCGCATACAACCACACAACTGTGACTCTTACGGCCCTTCGCGGCGGAAAGATTGCAGAGCTGAACGTGGCGAATTGGTTCGAGGCCGACAGAGTGAACAACGCTGACCTGCGCAAGCTCATAGCTGAAAAGGGCGGGATGTCCATATCCGTTGACAGGCTTCCTCCGGCCAATGGCCCTCGGATAATGAAAGGCGACAAACCTCGCTTCTTCATTGTCATCCAAACGCACGAGAAGCAGTTAGCTGTGATGGATTTGAAGACCAGAGAGTTCGGCCAGGTCAATCTATTGAGCCGCCTCCGTGCGGATGATTCGGGTTAAGAGGTTACTCCTTGTTGATGAAGGCAGTAATTTTCTCTTTTAGCGCTCGGCAGGTGGTCGTTGGGTCAGCTACCTCTGTCGCCGCAGAGCAGACCGCAATCGCTTTAGCAGAGCCATTCTTGCAGCTTTCTTGGCAATTTGAGAAAAATCTTGTAATATTGCGCGCTTTGGCGTCTATATATATGCGAGGGATGGGACCATAATGAGTTGTTTTGGCAGGGCAGGTTCAAAAAAGACCGAGTGCGTTTCGTAGGAAGGAAAATTGTTTATGTCCAAATTGTCTAAAGAGAACCTACGTCTGTGGTCATATTTGGTTATTGCGATTTTTGTTGTCTTGGGTTTGGCTGTTTTGACGAACGCTGAAACGAAAAATGAAGGGGCAGCCAGCCAATACCTGAAGACTACAGAGAAGACCGCCACAACCGACATACCCGATGTTAATGCCGCCGAGTTGGTGCGGGCGGTTCGCCAGAGTGAAAATTGGATACACCGCGTCAACAGTCTGTACATTCGTATTGAAGGCAAGTGGACAAGAACGCCGGAGGCGATTGCTGCATACTGTGCGGAATTGAAACAGCAGTTTCCTGACGCAGACCTTGACCCGAAGTTCCACCGGGGCTTGCAGCCAAGTTCTTTGGATATCTTGGAAATCGCTATTGACAAACAACGCTTGCGAAAGATGCACCACAGGCTTCGAAACCGCTACTACCTGAAAATATGGGATGGTAAACAGCTATTAGTGCACAGTAAATACTTCGCAACTAAACAGGAAATATACATCATTGAGATTAAGCCTGAGCGGATTGACGAGGTGCTGTTTGGGTCCATAAGTTGGCTGAGGGCACAGCCACACTCGTTCTGGTGGAACCCAATTGATGTTGAGGAAAATTTGCGGTACTGGGGGCGTCCTGAAGCTTATGTGATAGCCGGACGTTCCAAATATCGTGGCGTTGACTGTTACGTTCTTGAGTGGAAGCCTCTACCCAGGACGGGAACCAGACGTTGGTACGTAGGTACGAAGGACCACCTGTTATATGGCAATGTCGTCTTGAACAACAACAAGCTCGACAGTGAGTACTGGACGTTGGATTACAGGGAGGTTGCCCCCGGCTGTTGGTTACCGATGATGCAAGGGTACGAACTCTATGACCAAGACCGTCGTGGCGAATCGTACTTGCAGGTACGTCACGATGTAAACGTGCTTGAAGCACGCATTAACGAGAAATTACCGGACGAATTATTCCAGATGGAATTTAAGGAAGGCGTCAAAGTGGTCGATGCCCGTTTCGGCGGCGTGGTGACCTACCCTTATAAAGCAAATCGAACAGACGAAGAATGGCGGGAAATCATCGAAAAAGCTCGCAAACAACCCGGACGCAAAGCCAAAGAAAAGCAATCCAAAAATGCACTTATAGGTAAACCTGCACCACCGTTCCCTCAGAATGCCAGTTGGCTTAACAGCGAACCTCTAACGTGGAAAGAGTTGGCAGGCAAAGTCGTTATTCTGGACTTTTGGGCCGACTGGTGCGGACCCTGCCGGAATGACCTGCCGCTTATGAGTGCTCTGCACAAAAAGCGCCAAGAGACGGGGATTATCGTAATCGGAATCCATACTCCCGGCAGCAAGATTGAAAACATCCGTAAGGTTATGAAGAAGTACGAACTTAACTACCCAATCTGCATTGACGCACCTGCGCCACGCGCTGCTGAGGGATTTGGCGCGATGTCAAGTATGTACGGCGTCACCGGAATTCCTTATGCATTTGTAATCGACCGCGAGGGAAACGTGACCGGACACGGCTGGGGTGTTAGTGGTGTTCTTGGCCACGCCCAGGAGCTGGTCAAAAAATAGCCTCGAGAAATGCTGACTAAAAGATTATTGGTTGATGAAGGCAGTAATTTTCTCTTTTAGCGCTCGGCAGGTGGTCGTTGGGTCAGCCACCTCTGTCACAGCAGAGCAGACCGCAATCGCTTTGGCGCCGGCTTCTAAAACCTCTTTCACATTATCCAGCGTTATACCACCGATGGCAACGTGGCCGATGCCGGTATCAGCCAATGCGTTTGTACCTTGCTTGACATAGTCCAGCCCTACCGGCTCGGCGGTCGGCTTTGTGCCGGTCAAAAAAACAGGCCCCAGGCTCACGTATGCAGGACGCTCGTCGCAGGCAGCACGCAATTGCTCGAGTGAATGCGTACTCCTGCCGATAATCAAT
The DNA here is from genome assembly GCA_964597535.1 of uncultured Pirellulales bacterium. Taxonomy (GTDB): domain Bacteria; phylum Planctomycetota; class Phycisphaerae; order Sedimentisphaerales; family Anaerobacaceae; genus CAZQYB01. The sequence continues at coordinate 14,342 of CAZQYB010000057.1, forward strand.
GGAGCCAACTGCAGCCGGCGGACCTGCTCAACAGCTAAATCATTTTGTCCAAGATGCACGCCGTCCGCACCGGCGGCAACTGCAATATCGGCCCGGTCGTTTATTATGCTCAGGACGCCACCGTCCCTGCAAAGCTTCACAAACTCAACGGCAAGAGCAAAAAGTGCATCGTCCTCGATTTCCTTTGCCCGCAGTTGAACGCAATCGGCACCGCCAGCAACACACTTATGGGTCAAGGAAAGTACATCGGCGGGCAAATTGCTGGTAATTACTATATACAGTCTGACCTGTTTGAATTTTTCGGTTGCATCGCTAAAAAGAACAATATCCTTTTCAAGCGTATAAGCGGTGTATCGCAGCTTTTCGATTGTCTCAGCTACAGAGGCGTTGACCGTTTGAGTCATCTCGGCAAGTGTCCGCAGCGCCTCGGTCAGGCGTTTGCAGGCCGCGGTAAAACAATCCTTTAACTCCGCACGGCGAAGTTGATTCTCAACCGTTCCGTTGACACCAACATCGCCGAGCGTGTCCCTGCTCGAGATGAGCCGGCTGGCATCGAGTTTATCGATAGCGGATGAGAGTTCGTGACGAAGCTGCTTGGCACGCTTGGTTAATGGCGCCGAATTCAAGGCGAATCTACAAAACTCCTCTACTACGCGGACGGCCTCACGGGCGCGGTTGAAATTGGCATCGATAATTCTGTAAACGGCATGTTCCATAACAGTTTTGATTATACGAACCGGGATTGGCATTGAGTAGCAAAAAATGGGGTTTTTGCGGGTTGCGGCGGGGGTGGATATTGGTTTTTGGGGTAAAAACGGTGTTCCGTGGGTTAGTTTGTAGGGATTGGGCAAGATAGGCAAGATAAATTTGGTAAAAAATCGCAAAAAATGCGCGAAAACTGGCAGGAAATTTGCAAAAATGAACGCTTTTTGAGCAGAAATTGGAAGAAATGGGTGGTTTTTGAGTATGTTTTTTAGCCACCTATGAAGAAAAAAGCA
>CAZQYB010000058.1:0-15025 GCA_964597535.1 uncultured Pirellulales bacterium
GGGGGCAGGCGAAAGCAAGAAGGGGGGCGAGGGAAAAACGGATTTTCCAAAGAAGATGACGAGGCGGTCGTATTCGTCAGTTGGTATGATGCCAAGGCCTTCTGCGATTGGCTCTCGAAAAAAGAAGGCCGACCATATCGGCTGCCGACCGAGGCAGAGTGGGAATACGCCTGCAGAGCAGGCACAACCACCTGCTTCTGGACCGGCAATATCCTGCCCGACGAGTTTCATAAAAACGCCCAGCGTACCTCATTCAATAACCCGAATGACATTGTGCCGCTGACGGTAGGGCAGACGCCTGCTAACCCGTGGGGCCTGTACGATATGCACGGCAATATCGAAGAGTGGTGTTATGATTGGTACGGCCCATACGAAAAGACTGAGCAAACAGACCCGGTCGGACGTGCCGATGGCGATTTCAAAATCACCCGCGGCGGCAGTCACGGCACCAACCTTTACTACCTGCGCTCCGCAAACAGAATGGGCACACTGCCGGAAAACAAACATTGGCTGATTGGCTTCCGCGTTGTGCTGGGCGAACTGCCAAGTACAAAGCCACTACCGGTAACACCACCGCAGCGTTATCAACGCAAGGTTAAGCAAAGAATACCTCGGAACGTTGCTAAAGGGCCAGACCCGGCCAAACCATACTTCAAAAGGCCGCGCCAATACGTTAAGATTCCAAAGGGCTCTGTCGGCCCAGTGTTTTCGCACCACAATCACGACGCAGCAATCGTTGAATGTCCGAATGGCGACCTGCTGGCGATTTGGTACACCTGCGTTGAGGAAAGAGGACGAGAACTGGCCGTTGCAGCCAGCCGGTTGCGCTACGGCCGGGAAGAATGGGAGCCGGCATCGCTATTCTGGGACACGCCGGATAGAAATGACCACTGCCCTGCTTTATGGTTTGACGGCAAAGATACGATTTATCATTTCAACGGTCTTTCGGTGGCGGGAAAGTGGGAACCGCTGGCCATCATTATGCGCACATCAAAAGATAATGGTGTCACCTGGTCGAAGGCACGCCTGATAGAACCGGAACATGGCTTTCGACAAATGGTCGGCGAACCAGCATTTCGCACGCGCGATGGGGCCATTGTATTCGGCGCCGATGCCGAGCACGGCTCGACCGTTTGGGTCAGCCGGGACAACGGGCAAACCTGGACCGACCCCGGCGGTAAAATTAACGGTATTCACGCAGGCATCGTCGAACTTAATGATGGCCGATTGATGGCGCTGGGCCGGAATCAAAACATCGATGGATGGATGCCTATGAGCATCTCCACTGATATGGGAAAAACCTGGGAGCCCAGTGCAAGCCCATTCCCACCGTTAACCGGCGGCCAGCGCGCAGCGCTTATTCGGCTAAAGGAAGGTCCTCTTTTCTTTGCCTCATTTGCCAAAGATATCCACAACCCTGAACCAACTCCAGATGGCGTAAGGCCCCCTCGCCACGTTGCCAAGTTATTCGGGGCGGTATCTTTCGATGACGGCAAAACGTGGCCTGTACGGCGAATCATCAGTGACTGCAAGCCAGACCACCCGGTGGATACTATTGATGGTGCTCCGGTTCTTATGAATGCAAACAACTCGGAGCCGTTGGGATACCTTTCAGTCTGCCAGGGCCTGGACAATGTGATTCATTTGATTAGCAGTTGGAATCACTACGCCTTCAACTTAGCGTGGCTTAAAGCTGCAACACCGGCTGCGCCGAGAACACCAATGGCGCGCCGGTTACCGGTCCGCAAGCAATTCTCGCAAGTCTATAGATGCGTCAGAACTGCCCAGCAAATCGAATCCACCCTGGCATTTCATCGCTGAGGATGCAGCGGAAACCGAAGTGGCTACCATTGTAACGCCGGGTGTACTAAAAATCAGTTGTGATGCTAATGCCGGAGTTTACTGGTCAAACGAAAGAATAGACGGCCTCGGCACAGCAGACCCACATAAAGGTTTGACAGCCGAAGTTACTGTTCAGATGAACCGAAGCAGCCAGAACGATAGAGGGTTTGACTTTGAAGTGTTCGTGAGGGGTGGTACGCTGACGGTCAATCACTATTTTATCTCAATCACAACAACCGGTTTGTACTACTGGTACGACAACGAATTCATTGAAATTGCCGAAGGTCTTGACAACTCCAGTGAAATGCACACTTACCGCCTGGCAATCCGGGGTGATACAGTGGTACAGATTTATCGTGACGGCGAGCTGCTCGGCGTTGAGAAACAGGATTTGCAAATCGGCTGGAGAGAGCCAGCCCGCGGCTCGTTCATCCAGTGGGGTGTTGCTAGCGCCGAAACTGAGGCGTTGGTAAGCTATATCAGCTACGACCTGACAGGACCTCTCCAGCCCACCAGATAGACGTCAAAAAAAATCCGCACAGAACCTTGAACTGCTCAATAATTTCGGGTAGCATAGCTGGTTTCGCGTTCAGCCCCCTTGTCTTCTGTCGAAGACAGAAAAGGGGGAGCGTGGTTATTCTAGAACCCCTTGATGTATGGAGTAAAGTAAATGACAAAACGAGAGTCTCAACAAATCAGCTATATCGCCCCGGCGGCACCGGCGAGACGCCAACAGGCGACGGGTAAAGAGCCGTTTATACGTCCGGAAATTGGCTTTACACCGAACTGGTACCGCACCGCTCTTGGCATCGACTTCGGCGAGAAATGGCATACCGACCCTGCATACCGGCGTGAAACGGTCCTCGCTATGCGGGATGAATTGCGACGCCGGTTCCCCGGCTCAAAGATAGGCGGCATCGATAGGCCGGACAAGCCGCTGGACCTGTTGACCGGCGTCTATGGCGGCAACGTCGTGGCAATGATTTACGGGATACCGGCAATATATGCAGAAGACAACTGGCCAAACTGCGAGCATAAGTACCTCAGCGACGAAGAGGCCGACAATCTCAAACCGCCTGACCTCGACACAAATCCGGTCTTCGGCGATATTATCAGGCAGGTTGACTGGATTGAGCAGTCCGAAGGCCAAATTCTCGGCTTCCTCAACTGGCAGGGCATACTCAACAATGCCCAGCGTCTTCGCGGCGAAAAAATCTTCTATGACATAATTGACTCACCGGACAGATGTCGCCATCTTTTCGGGTGCATCTACAGCACAATGAGCGAAGGTATCAGGCGGCTGCACGAGAGGCAAAAGAAAAGCGGCGTTGATATCGACTTTATGACGGTCAGCAACTGTCTGGTTAATATGATTTCTCCCGAGCAGTATCGTGACCTTTTCCTGCCCTTCGACCTGCGTTTTGAGAAAGAGTTCGGTCGTATCGCCATTCACAACTGCGCCTGGAATGCAAATCCTTACATTGAAGATTACTCCAGGGTCAAGAATCTCGGTTACATCGATATGGGTATGGACTCCGATATGGCACGGGTGCGGGAACTGATTCCCAGCGCCAGACGTGCTATTATGTACACACCGATGGACCTTGCGAATAAAGATTGGGACCAAATCCGCGAGGATATGGAAAAAATCGCTCGCGAATACGGCCCCTGCGATATCGTCGCAGCAGATATTGAAGCTGATACGCCGGACGAACGTGTTCAGGCGCTTATTGATTTGTGCGAAGAAATTAGCAATAGAAAGGAGAACCAACGAAAATGAAATCAGACCCATCAAAATCAAACGTATTACCTGCGCCGCTGCGTGGGATTGTTGTGCCGATGATAACACCGCTGTCAGACTGGGACACTTTGGATGCTGAAGGCCTTGAGCGGTTGATTGAGCATATCATCGCCGGCGGTGTAAACGCCTTGTTTATATTAGGCACCACCGGGGAAGGGCCGAGTCTTAGCTACCACCTGCGACAGGAAGTAATCGAGCGGACCTGTGAACACGTGGCTGGGCGCGTACCGGTATTGGTTGGTATCACGGATACGGCGTTTGCGGAGTCGGTCAGCGTGGCGTGCAAGGCAAAGGAAGCCGGCGCGCAAGCTCTGGTGCTGGCACACCCGCCCTACTTTCCTGCGGCACAGCCGGAGATTCTAAACTACCTCGAACATTTGGCGCCGGAATTGCCTCTGCCGGTGTTTTTGTACAATATGCCGAGCCACACCAAGCTGGTTTTCGAGCCCAAAACGGTGCGGGCCGCAGCAGATATTCCCGGCATTGTGGGACTAAAGGACAGCTCAGCGAATATGTTCTATTTCCATAAGGTCCAGATGCTTCTAAAAGACAAGCCCAACTTCGCATTGCTTGTCGGCCCGGAAGAACTGCTGGCCGAAACAGTCCTGCTCGGCGGACACGGTGGAGTCAACGGCGGGGCCAATATGAAACCGCAGTTGTACGTTGACCTGTACAACGCGGCGATGTCAAGGGACGCCAAAAGAATCAACTCACTGCACGACGAGGTGATGGAGATAAGCGGCAAGATTTACTGTGTTGGGGCCTATTCCAGCTATCTAAGGGGACTGAAGTGTGCGCTTTCGTGTATGGGCATCTGCAGCGACGCCCTCGCTGAGCCGTTTCAACCTTTCGGCGCCAAGGAGCGTCAACAAATCGCCGGGTACGTGGAAGAGCTTGGAATGAAAAAGTGACCCATATCGATTCTTGATGCTCGATTCTCGTTGCGAGCCCCGGCCGGTTAAAAACCGGCGGGGCGAGTATCGAGTATCCGGTATCGAGACTTTGGTATTTAGAGATAAACCAAATGTTTACAAAACGTAAATCAATATCACGTCGTGAATTCTTGAGCCGCAGCTCCAAAATCGCCGGTGCCGGTGTGCTGGGGCTGGCTGCCTCACCTGTGCTCTTGAAATCCAACATAGCCCGTGCCGCCAGTCCTGACCTTGGGCTCAAGGACAAAAGAATCAAGATAGGGCAGATTGGCACCGCCCATGCACACGCCAGAGGCAAAATGGAAACGCTGCGGAAACTCAAACACGGGTACGAGGTAGTTGGAATTGTCGAGCCGGACCCGGGCCGTCGCCAGGCGATGGAAAACCGCTCTGCCTACAAGGGCTTGAAGTGGATGACTGAGGAACAGCTTCTGAATACTAAAGGGCTTCAAGCTGTTGCAGTTGAAACCGCAAAGCGTGCCCTGGTTCCGACTGCGATGCAGTGTGTCAATGCTGGAATGCACATCCATTTGGACAAGCCGCCCGGGGAGTCGCTCAGCGCCTTCAGGAATCTGCTCGCTGAGGCGACCCGCCGCGGGCTCACTGTTCAGATGGGCTATATGTTTCGCAACAATCCGGCGTTCCAGCTTTGTTTCAAAGCCGTGCATGAGGGTTGGCTGGGTAACATCTTCGAGGTACACGGCGTCATCAGCAAGACAATCAGCGCATCCAAGCGAAAAGAACTGGCCAGGTATGCAGGGGGGACAATGTTCAATTTGGGTTGCCACCTAATCGATTCGTTGGTCACTGTACTCGGTAAGCCCGAGAGAGTTACGCCTTACGTAAGACGCACCCGAGCGCAGCAGGACAATCTGGCCGACAATCAGTTGGCCGTATTTGAATATCCCAGGGCCACCGCCACCATCCGCAGCGCAGTGATTGAAGTTGAAGGTGGCAAGAGGCGTCAATTTGTGGTTTGCGGCGACCGAGGCACCATAGATATCCGCCCGCTGGAGCCTCCACGTCTGCAACTGGCTCTCGATGGCCCACAAGGCCAATACAAGAAAGGCTATCAGGAAATCAAACTGCCGCCGATGCCCGGTCGATACGACGACCAGCTTATCGAATTTGCTCGCATCATACGCGGCGAAAAAGAGTCAGATTATACGCCGTCGCACGACCTGGCCGTCCACAAAGCTGTGCTACGCGCCTGCGGCCTTACGCTTGACTGAACCAAATACGCAGTACTTGCAGCAATCCTAACAGCTTGAATGCTTAGGTCCTTTTTTTGCTGTTGACCACTTGACAGCAACAGTAAGTTAACATAGCATACCGCCTCTGCCCTGATGTGCCCTGGAGAAGGGTTAAATCTGACTTCTGGCAAGAAGATGCAAGTATGACAAAAACGTTGCTGGTAATACCTGCGTGGATTTGTGCATAAAAATCGGTCTTTGCACGTCAAATAGAGGGTTTGCGTCCGCCTCGGCCAACCCATCACGAATAAGGCGGACAAGAATCCAGTGTTTAGCAGAAGATAGGAGATGAAAATGTGCAATCGAGTATCCCGCCATGGCGTGTTGGTGTTGCTGGTATGCGTATCGGTCGCCTGTGCAGCCTGGGAGACTGGCAATTCTTACACCAACTCAATCAGTATGAAAATGATCCGCATTGAGCCGGGCAGCTTCCTTATGGGACAGGAAGGAAAAGAAAGTGAGTGTGACTGGGACGAACAACCGGTTCACCAAGTCACCATTAGCAAGCCGTTCTATATCTCGGAAACGGAAGTGACTATCGAGCAATTCCAGCAGTTCCGCCCCGATTTCGAGGGCAGCGACCAGCACAGCCCATACGTTGCAGGTGTCAGTTGGTATGATGCAAAGGCATTCTGCAAATGGCTGAGCGACAAGGAGCGCAGGCCCTACCGTTTGCCTACCGAGGCCGAGTGGGAATACGCCTGTCGGGCCGGTACGCAGATGCCGTTTTCTTCCGGCCAGTCTCGTCCCGCGCAGGAGACTGCAAATCCGTGGGGCCTAAAGAATATGCACACCGGCGTGCGGGAATGGTGCCTGGACTTGTACGGCGAGTACTCCGCCGCCAACCAGGTGGACCCGATAGGACCGGCGCGCGGGATGACACGAGTCGTTCGCGGCGGCGGGATGGATAATGACGAGGCCCGCTATGCCCGCTCGGCGAACCGCGCCTCAATCGCACCTTCGTTTGCCCCTTATGAGAAGAGGCTCAAGCCGCACGAAGACGAAGACAGAGGTCCGGGTTATCACTCCATCGGATTCCGCGTGGTTCAGGCACCGAGCCCGACGACCAGGCCGCTCCCGTACGAGGCGCCCTTCGTCCAGCAATTTGTCAAGCAGGACCTCACGCAGGTCAAAAAACGGCCGAATCCCGACAAACCGTATTTTAGAAAACGCTATCTGCTTCCGACACCGCCTGAGAATATCGACAGAGAGCTGATAGATGCGGCAGGGTTGCATCCATCATTCAGAAAGCACAACCACAGCCCCGCTCTCGAGGTATGTCCCAACGGAGATGTCCTGATGATTATCTACACATCCTATAGAGAGTATGAACCGGGAGTCTCATTGATGGCCACGCGCTTGCGCTTCGGCGCCGACCAGTGGGATATGCCGTGCCAAATCCTCGATTTTGCTGACCTAAACGACCACACCCCACTGCTCTGGAATGACAACGGCGTAATTTACTTTTTCTGGGGTAACCCTCGCTTTAGAACAGCAAGTGCATTCCCCTTCCAATGGACCACATCCAATGACAACGGCGCAACCTGGAGCGAGGTTAAGTTCCCCAATTTCAAAGGGCCTATTGGCTGCCATTCCAAACAGCCTATCAACACTGTGCTTCGTGACCTTGAAAAGGCAATTTATGTCTCGAGCGATGGATGCGGAGGCAAATCAGTGCTATGGGTCAGCCGCAACAATGGCAAGACCTGGTACGACACGGGCGGCAGGACTTACGGACGCCACACGACTTTCGTACTCCTAAAGGATGGCAGCATTCTGGGAATGGGCGGAAAGAACACCGAGTACAATAATACCGGCTATATGCCAAAGTCCATCTCCAAAGATGGAGGACGAACATGGGAGGAAATGATTACACCATTCCCCAAGCAGGGCTCGAACCAACGGCCCAGCGTGATGCGTCTGCAAAGTGGACGTCTGTTCTTCGCAGGTGACTTCCAGCATATCAGTGGAGACCGGCCCGAAGGCGCTACCGAAAGCGGCTCATACGTGGCGCTGTCCGAGGATGAAGGCAAAACCTGGCCTTACATCAAGAAGCTCATCGGCACGCAACAGCATGAGAGCAAAAGTCGTCACAACGGTGCCGACACCATTGGTTATTCAGCGGCTCGACAAGCGCCCAACGGGCTCATCCACCTGATTACGACTATGAACCGCCCCTGTCTGCACCTGGTCTTCAACGAAGCCTGGATTCTTGCTGAAGATACCAGGTACGAAGATATGTCCGACGCTGAACTGATGAATAGCTCGGCGACGAAAATCCTGAAACTGAGAAAGTTTAAGAAGAAGTATTCCAATGGCGACGTTAAAGCCACCTGGAGTGGCGGCGTTGCAGATAACGGACGGTTCCTCTTAGACGGCACCGAAACCTGGTATTACCCGCAGCCCCGTCTAGCGACGGGAGGCGCTGGGGCCTGCAAAAACAGCAAAAAACAACGAGAGGTTACATACAAACTCGGACGCAAGGTCGGCAAAGAGACCTACTGGGCTGCCGACGGCAGCGTAAAATGGAGTTGGGAACATCGCAATGACGGGACCAGTCTTTGGACGCAGTGGTGGTCTGCCGGTAAGAAAAAAGCCGAGTCCACCTGGCGTAACCATAAGTGTGAAGGCATTGCGAGGCGGTGGGACAGCAACGGCGAAATCATAAGTCAGGTAAAATTCGTCGAGGGAAAACTGCTGCGCAGGTAAGCCGCTGTGAAGTTTAGGCTAAAGGAGACTTAACATAATTGCACACAAATCCTGCTCAATAGTGAGCATTATACTGATTTTTGGATGGGCATGTGCCGGCTCTGCCGCCCAGTCCCAAAAGGACCAGATGCCCACAGAAAAAGTCTATACAAATTCGGTTGGGCTCGAGCTTGCGCGCATCGAGCCCGGCAGCTTCATAATGGGTTTCGGTCGCAAGAGACTCCCGGAAGAACTCATAACGCAAAAGACACAGTTCCCCGACGGGGATTTCGATGAGTACCCAACACACACGGTCACAATCTCAAGACCTTTCTATATGGCCACAACCGAGGTGACCAACGCTCAGTACGAGCTATTCGACCCAAACCACAGGAAATGGCGAGGCCGCGACGGCCGCTCGAAAGCCGACGATGAGGCGGCCGTCTTTGTCAGTTGGAACGACGCCGTCGCTTTTTGCCGGTGGCTCTCGGAAAAAGAGAATCTGCCATACCGGCTTCCCACCGAAGCAGAGTGGGAATATGCCTGCCGGGCGGGAACGACCACCCACTATCACACAGGTGATACTCTGCCCAGAAAACTTCGCAGAAAAGCAGACAAAGGGCTCGACGATGCTCTGCGAGTCGGCAGGACTTCGCTCAATACCTGGGGGCTGTATGATATGCACGGCAATGTCGAGGAATGGTGTTATGACTGGTACGGCCCATACGAATCCGCTTCCCAGACAGACCCGGTCGGCAGGATTGACGGCGACTTCAAAGTGACCCGCGGCGGCAGCCGTTCGACTGAAGATTACTACCTGCGTTCAGCCAACCGCCTTGGCTCGCACCCCGATGACAGGCAATGGATGATTGGGTTTCGCGTAGTTCTTGGCGAAATGCCGAAGACCTTGGGCCCAAGGACCGAACCCATCCCGAAGCTCCCACCGCAGCGGTATCAGCGCAGCGTCCGGCAGAATGTCCCAGGCAATCTCGCCAAAGGGCCGGACCCCGACAAACCCTATTTCAAAGGGCCGCGATTGGTCGTAAAAATCCCCGAAGGCGCCAGAGGCCCACTGTTCGATGAGCATAACCACTTTATGGCCGTTACTGAATGTCCTAACGGCGACCTGCTGGCTGCGTGGTTTACCTGCATAGAAGAAATGGGACGCGAACTCGCTATCGCGTCCAGTCGGCTGCGCTACGGCAGGGATGAATGGGAACAAGCCTCGCTCTTCTGGGACGCCCCAGACCGCAACGACCACACGCACATCCTATGGCACGACGGCAAGGGCACACTCTACCATTTCAACGGGCTTGGAGCAAATATAAGAGACTTAGCAGTTGTATTGCGCAAATCCGACGACAATGGCGCGAGCTGGTCAAAGGCCAAATTGATTCTACCCGAACACGGCAGAGGTACCGGCAAGGTAGTCGAATCTATCTTCAGGGCAAAAGGCGGGGAAATAGTGCTGCCTATGGACGGCCGAGGCGGCTCGATAATAAAAATTAGTCCGGATGAGGGTCAAAGCTGGTATGACCCCGGCGGTAGCATTCGGGGTACTCATGCAGGGGTGACGCAACTGAGAGATGGCCGTTTGATGGCTTTCGGCCGCCACGGTGCCATCGACGGCAGAATGCCCATCAGCATCTCCTCAGATATGGGCAAGACCTGGACTTATAGCCCCAGCCCTTTCACACCCATTCACAGCGGTCGTCGCGTTGCACTAATGCGGCTCAAGGAAGGTCCTTTGTTCTTTGCCTCATTCTGCCACGGGATGATGGTAAAGGGCATCTCAGGCAAGCCGCATGCGGTATCGGGGCTGTTCGCGGCCGTTTCACTCGATGAGGGAAAAACGTGGCCTTACCGCCGTCTTGTAAGCGATGACGGGCCGGGCCGTTATATCGAAACTATGGACGGCGACCCCATAACTATGGACGCACGCAACGCCGAACCCACAGGATATTTATCGGTGTGCCAGAGCGCCGACGGTCTCGTCCATTTGCTCAGCAGCCGGCAGCACTACGCCTTCAATATGAAATGGCTTATGACGCTGCCGCCCACAGCCCCGGCGCCACCGCCACCGCCGAAGGCACGTCAGTTACTTGTCAAACCTAATCTGCCCAACGTCTATAAACCGAAGGGACTGTCGAGTAAGGACAAGTGGGGATGGAACTTCCGCGGGCCCAAAGAATCAGATGTGATAAGCCATCTGCTTGAAGGGCTTCTGAAATTCCGCACCAATGATGGACAACAATTCTGGCTGAGAACTGAAAAGACAGATATATTCGGGGCGGTTGACCAGAAGAAGGGTTTCACCGCCGAAATCAAAACGCAGGTGCTCAAACGCACGCCCTTGTCTTCTGGCGAAGACAGAAAAGGGGGGCGAGGTGTGGACCTCGAACTCTATGACGGGGCGGGCAGCCGATATGCTATCACCATCACCGATACCGGCGTCTATTGGTACGAAGGACTTGTTCAGGGCTCGGCTTTTCTTCCATTTAATCAATATGTCCCGCTCGCAGAAGGCCTGGACAACACCGATGCGATGCATACGTATCGTTTAGCAGTCCGGGAAGACCGCATTGCCCAAATTTATCGCGATGGGAAACTGCTCGGCGTCAAGGCGTTTGAGTACAGGACACCGCGTTTTCCGTATATTTATATTGGTGCCGGGCCTAGTGTTGAAGCGTTAGTCGAATACGTGGCCTATGACCTGAGTGGGCCCAGTCAGCCTTAGGGCTGATATCATCAGCGTTATGGTTGAAGGAGATTAAAATGTTTGGATGCAAACTGTTGAAAGTTGTGGGCTTTATGTTCACCTGTGGATGTGCCTGCATCGTATTAGCCGCGGGAAATCCTGAGGAACGTATCGTCACAAATTCCATCGGCATCAAGCTCGTCCGCATAGAACCCGGCACATTTACGATGGGCTTTGCCCCCTTGTCTTCTGTCGAAGACAGAAAAGGGGGCGATGCCTTAAAGCCGGAACTCACACCAAGAAAATACCTCAAATCCGGCAACTATGATGAATCACCGAGACATAAGGTTACAATCACAAAACCATTCTATATTTCCGAGACCGAGGTTACTATTGAGCAGTTCAAAAAATTCAGGCCTGATTTTCCCGGTTTCAAGGCCAAACTTGACTACGACCCGTACGTCTCCGGCATAAGCTGGTACGACGCCGTTGCCTTCTGCAAATGGCTAAGTGAAAAAGAAGGCAAGCCATACCGTCTGCCTACCGAAGCCGAGTGGGAATACGTTTGCCGTGCGGGAACAACGACCCCATTTTCTTCGGGCGAAAGTCCTCCGCAACCGCAAACGCCTAATCAGTGGGCAGTGAAGAACATGCATACAGGTGTTCTTGAATGGTGCTATGACTGGCACGGTCTTTATCGTGAAGGGTCACAGACCGACCCGGTCGGGCCAAAACACGGCTGGATGAAAGTCGTCCGAGGCGGGGGATTGGATATTCTCGACAAGCAGACAATGAGCTTTTACTTCGGCAGAGACGTCGAGCCCTATAGTCTTGGACAAAACCCGTTCTACTCGCGTTCCGCGAATCGCGCCTCGGTTCCGCCATCCTTTGCGCCACCGCCACAAGAATACCAGGCCAAACAGATGGAGTGCATAAATCCTCCATTGCCGCCGGGCCCACAGTTATCTTCCCCTTATCGCGCAAAAGGTTTGGTAGGAGGTTGGCACAATATCGGCTTTCGAGTAGTTCAGGCCCCAATGCCCAAGACGAAATCTTATGAAACTGAGCTGCCGTTTTTCCAAAAATGCGTAAAGCAAACTGGCATAAGAATCTCAAAAGGCCCTGACCCCAGAAAACCATACCTAAGGACACGGCGTATTTTCCCAGCGCTCAGCACTGAGCAGATGGTAAACGTTGGCTGGAAGATCGGTCTGCCGCCCGGTCTGGGAACGAATCGACACAACGGTGCTGTTATTGCGCTGCCCAACGGTGACTTGCTGGCTTGCTACTACAATGGCTTTGTTGAAAGTGATCCGGACCTTTCCATACAGCTAATTCGGCTGCGCTACGGCAGCAATCACTGGGATATTCCGAGCGTTTGGCCCGACTTTCTCGACGGCAACGACGCCAGCCCATTTATCTGGAATGACCGCGGCACGATTTGGTTAGGCTGGGGGGGTATACACCTTGCGGGAGGTTATCCTTTCCAATGGACAACTTCCAAAGATAACGGAGCAACCTGGGAACCAATACAGTTTCCAATCTTCGATAGCCATCCCGGCGGATACGGCAGAAGGCAACCGATTAATGCCGCTTTCAGAGGTCCTGATAACACCATATACGTAGCCTTTGACGGCTGGGGTTCTACCTGCGGACTATGGGCGAGCAGAAACAATGGCCAAACCTGGTTCGATACCGGCGGACGAACTCTGGGCCTGCACTCAACATTTGTCCTGCTCGATGACAACACGATTCTGGCGTATGCGACCAGAAACAGAACTATCGACGGCTTTTGCCCGAAGAACGTATCCACCGACTGGGGCAAGACCTGGCGGGTCAGCAGGTCATCTATGCCGGGACAAGGAGGCGGCCAGAATCCCATTATGCTGAAGTTAGCCAGCGGACGTCTTCTTTATGTAAGTGACTTCCACCGGGCCAGAGACCCAAATGTCAAAGGTTTCGTTGGAGGCGGAGCCTATGTGGGACTTAGCGAAGACAACGGCAAAACCTGGCGAATCAGAAAACTCGTCGGCGGGCAGACCTACGATGAAAATGGCAAGCCGGTCGAAGTCAGAACAGTAGGTTACGTCGGCGCCGCCCAAAGCGCCAATGGTATTATTCATTTGGTCACTTCCCGCAATAATCCTGACCTGCATATCGAACTGAACGAGGCGTGGATTCTTGCCAACGACGATGCCGCAAGGGCCGCCACACTCCAGGACCATATCAAAGTCCTGGGCGGCAGCGTAAAGAAACTTGGGGAGAATTATCCCAGTGGCAAACCAAAGGTCGGATGGAGTGCCGGCATCGGTGAGGATGGCCGATATCTGCTCGACGGCAAAGAAATATGGTATTACGAAAACGGCAGTAAGCAGTGGGAAGTTACTTACAATGCCGGCACTAAGGTCGGCACTGAAACCTATTGGAATACAAACGGCTCACCAAAATGGCAATGGGAATACCGCAAGGACGGGACCAGGGTCTTGACCGTCTTCAGGCCCAAGGGCAAGGTAAAGGCAGAGTCCCACTGGCGCCAGGATAAGCTGCTGAGCCACAAACTTTATGGCCCATAGTTTCCCCCCCTGCTTTCTTACAAAAGCAAGAAGGGGGGACAAAGAAGGAGAAGTTAAAATGACAAGACTATCGCTCGTAATAACCGTAATATGCGTGGCAGCAGGGTTTCAGTCAGGAAAAGTTGTGTTAGCAGCCGAGATGCCGGCAGGTAAAGAATTCACCAACCCTATTGGTATGAAGTTTGTGCGCATCGAGCCGGGTGCGTTTCAGATGGGACAGTTGAAAAAGCTGTCATCAGAAGTTTTGCCCATCTTTCGAGGCCGGGGCCTCTTTGACCAGCTAAACACAGGCGATTACGACGAAAAACCAACACATACGGTTAATATCACCAAACCGTTCTATATGGCCGTCTTCGAGATAACAAACGCTCAATACGAGCTGTTCGCTCCCGAACACAGGAAATTGCGCGGCAAGGAAGGTTTCTCCGTCGAAGACAACGAGCCAGTGGCCTTTGTCAACTGGCACGATGCACAGCAGTTCTGCCGATGGCTTTCAAAAAAAGAAGGCCTGCCCTACCGCCTGCCCACCGAGGCTGAGTGGGAATACGCCTGTCGGGCCGGGACTGCCACAAACTATTACCCCGGAGATGTGCTTCCGGCCCCCTTCTTGCTTTCGCAAGAAAGCAGGGGGCTAAAGAAAGTCTCAGCAAAGGGTGACAGCACAAAAAAGGCAGACCTGACCGTGGGCCAAACGCCGGCAAATGCGTGGGGCCTTTATGATATGCACGGCAATCTTGAGGAATGGTGCTATGACTGGTATGGCCCATATACAAACGGCCTTGCGGTTGACCCCGTGGGTTATGCCCGTGGGGATTTCAAAGTCACCAGGGGCGGCTGTCACACTTCGGAGGTTTATTATCTTCGCTCGGCCAACCGATTGGGCGCTATTGCCCAGACTAGAAACTGGGTGACCGGCTTTCGCGTCGTCATCGGTGAGCTGCCTAAAACCAGACCGCTTCCTGTTACACCGCCCCGCCATCAGCAAAACGTGATTCAGCGGAACCGTGCCGTGGTGTCCAGCGGCCCCAATCCCGAAAAACCATATTTCAAGGGCCCACGCAGGTACGTAAACATCGCGCCGGGTTCCAACGGCCCGGTCTTTACCTGTCACAACCACGACCCGGCTATTGTCGAATGCCCCAACGGCGACCTGCTCGCAATTTGGTACACCTGCCACGATGAACACGGCCGGGAACTCTGCGACGCCGCAAGCCGCCTTCGCTATGGAAGTGACCAGT
>CAZQYB010000059.1:0-14975 GCA_964597535.1 uncultured Pirellulales bacterium
TGTCTTTGTCTTTATAGTGCTTCTTTTTTTCCTCAGGGACATTAGAGCAGCCATTATAGTTGCTGTCGCAATCCCCACATCGCTGATTATCACGTTTCTGTTAATGTGGTTGGCCGATTATACCATTAATACCGATTCGCTGGCCAGTGTGGCCGTTGCAGTTGGTCTCGTGGTTGATAATGCTATCGTTGTCGTTGATAATATCAATCGTCATCGTAGTAAAGGACAAAGGCCAAAAGAGGGCGCAATCTTCGGAGCAAACGAAGTGGGAGTGGCGGTCATCGCGTCAACCCTGACGACTATCTCCATTTTTGCTCCCATTATTTTCGTCGGGGGGATTACAGCTATCATATTCGGACAATTCGCCGCCATTGTTACTATGGCTTTGGTGGCTTCACTGTTTACAGCTCTTATGCTCGTGCCAATGCTGTCTTCAAAGCTTCTAAAAGTTCGTAATCCGAACTCATCGAGGTCGATATTGGACTTCTTTTACCGTTTAGGTGAGAAAGTTTTAACGAAAACAGAAGATTCATACGTCAGGTTTCTGGACTGGTCGCTGAGCAATCGCAAAACAGTTTTTATTTCCTGTGCTGTTTTGTTTGTTTGGAGTATTGGGATTGTTGGCTTTATTGGTACCGAATTTTTCCCCGAACAGGACCAAAATCGGTTATCGGCAAATTATGAATTGCCAATCGGCACACGTTATGAGCGTACCGGCGTCGTAGCACAGCAGTTGCAAAAAATCGTAGAAAAGAATGTCCCAGAGAGGCAGCACAGTTTCATACGTTGGGGCGTCTTTGGTGGCGGCGGTTCGCACTTTGCTACTGAGGAGGAAAGCTATAAAGGTATTCTGTATGTCAGATTGAAATCTAAAAAGCAGCGCAACGCCCCGCCAAATGACTTGATAAAGCGACTTCGCAAAATTACGGACAAGATACCAGGAGTAACTATTCGCTATAGTGCGGAAGACCCCCTTGAGGCGATGATGTTCGGGGGAGGCGGCAAACTCGCTGTCGAACTTTACGGTCATAATATGGAGCAAGCACGGCAATATGCCGAGGCTGTTAAATCGGCAATGGCCAGAGTTGACGGCGTCGAAGATGTTCAAATCAGCCGAAAAGAAGAAAAGCCGGAACTTAAGGTTGTCGTCGACCGAGAAAAAGCTTCAATGCTCGGACTTGATGTCAAGACCATCGGAAAAACGATTGAAATGTTCTTTGCAGGCACTACCGCTACCAGGTATCGAGAGGCCGGAGATGAATACGATATAGAAGTTCGGCTGCAGCCAAAAGACCGCGACAGGATTGAAGATTTGCGAGATGTTTTCATCAGCTTACCCGCCGGCGGTAATGTCGGTCTGGCTAATATCGCTAAAATCGAACACGGTCTCGGTCCGACAAAAATCGAACGAAAGGACCAGTCCCGCTATATTACCGTTTCCGCTGAAGTCAGCGGAAGAGACCTCGGCTCAGCAGCAAGCGACGTAACAAAAGCACTGGACAAGATCCCTGCACCACCGGGTTTCAGTTACAAATTTGCCGGCGCCGAAAAAGAGAAAAAAGAAGCATTCAGACTATTGATTATTGCTGTGGGACTGGGAATGGTATTGGTATATATGGTGATGGCTTCACAGTTTGAGTCTTTGCGAGACCCCTTTATCATATTTTTTTCAATACCGTTCGGAATCGTAGGGGTAATTATTGCATTGGCTTTGACCGGTCAGGCATTGAGTGTCGTCAGCTTTCTTGCGCTGATTATGCTTGTCGGCATTGTAGTAAATGACGGTATCGTTCTCATCAGTTACATTAACATACTCCGGAGACGCGGGCTTAGTGTATATTCGTCAATTATTGAAGGCGGCCGCAGCAGACTTCGACCCGTGATATGCACCAGTTGCACCACAATGCTCGCGATGACGCCCCTTGCCTTCTCAAGAGGTGAAGGCTCTGAAATTTGGGTCCCGTTTGCCGTGACAATAATTGGCGGCTTGTTTGTTGGAACAGTCATTACACTCATCCTGATGCCGACTCTTTACAGTGTATTTGAAGGCAAAGCTAAAAATTAAAAAGGAAAAAGTAAGTATGAAAGCTGTTCTGATTGTGCACAACACAGCGCTCGATGAGGAAGTAAATGAAGCTCTCCAGTCCATCGGTATCAATTGCTATACCAAATTCACCAATACCCGGGGCAAGGGCGAGATAAGCGAACCACATCTGGATACGGATGTTTGGCCGGGGACAAATTACGGCACCTTTGTTGTTACCGACCAGGCCAAGGCCAAAGAAATAATGGACAATGTTCGCCGCATGCGAGAAAAACTGAGCTCGGAAGGATTAAAGGCCTTTATGTGGCAAATCGACGAACTAACCTGACACAATCAATCCGTCGGGCTTAAGAAACGCTCTGGTAAGCAGGCTAATGGGCGATACTGGACTCGAACCAGTGACCTCACGGGTGTGATCCGTGCGCTCTAACCAACTGAGCTAATCGCCCCCTGACTTCCCGCATATTAGAACTGCCGGCACTATCTACTGTCAAGATTTAATTGTGAACAGTAAATTGCATCTCGAACCACCGGCTCAAGCCGGCTCTGTTGCGACAAGGTTAATGCGCCCGAGTTTGACGCCCTTTAGACTGACTATATTTTCCGCCATTTTATTGATTTCACCCACTCGACCTCGCAGCACAATCACTTCCAGACAATCGTGCTCATCGAGGTGTATGTGCATAGAGGAAATGGTCTGCAGAATATGTAAATGTTGCAAATCCGTTACTTTTTCCATCAGCTTTGTAGAGTGATGGTCGTAAACCAGCAACACCGTAGCGACCGCCCTGGCTTTTGGATTGCTCAAACGTTCACTGCTTATCCGCTGGCGTATCAAATCCCGTATGGCCTCAGACCTGCTTCCGTAACCTTGTTTGGCGATTAGCTTATCGAACGTAGAGAGCAGCTTCTTGTCCAGCGACACCCCTACTCGCTCAATTTGCTCCATTTTTATCCTCCTGTTCGCAACAATGCCAATATGACATTTTTTTTACCGACTGAACTGAAAAATATTTTACCCGGAACAAAATTTTTAGAAAGAACCAAATTTTATATTGACGCAGTAGCACAATTACCGTATTTTTATGCGCAAATTGAGATTTCATTATTATATAAAGACAAGGACGAATATGAACGGAACAAGGATTTTGTTGATTATTGTAATGCCGCTGAACTTGATAGGAATTTGTCACGCTGGAGATGAACAAGGCGACACCGCCGGTCTCTCCAGCAGCATTTGGGAAAGAGAGACTTTGACAGATGGCTTCTTCGGTCTAAGCGATGAACTGGCAGATAAAGGCATAGAGGTAGGCCTTGGCGTTACAAGTATTTACCAGCAAAACGTTCGCGGCGGCATCAGCAAACACCGACGCGCAGGCCGTCTCTCCGGCAGCTACGACATGGAGCTTTCAGCCGACCTTCAAAAACTGTTGGGTATTGAAGGCGGCAGCCTATACGTGCACACTGAGGGTGTCTGGTCAAAATCTGCCGGTATCGATGCGCCTTCGGTGGGCAGTGCGTTCGGCGTGAACGGAGATGCTCGTGCCAGACGCTCAATAGATGTTACCGAGCTATGGTATGAGCAGGCGTTTTGGGATGATTCTCTCCGTATTCGTTTGGGTAAGATGGACCTTACCGGCGGATTTGAGCACCACGGCTGTCCGGTGGCATTTGATTGCAGTAATTACGCCAATGACGAAACCACGCAGTTCCTCAACGGCGCTCTGATAAACAATCCGACCATCCCTTTTCCAGACTATGGTCTCGGCGTGGCTGTCCACTATAGCCCGGCTCGCACTTGGTACATATCGGCAGCCGTTGCCGACGCCCAGGCCGATATAAGAGAAACCGGATTTAGAACAACGTTCCACGGTGAGGATTATTTCTTCTATATCTTTGAGACGGGCGTCACACCACAGTTTGATTCCGACAAAGGCCCCCTGCAGGGCGCATATCGCGTAGGTCTTTGGTATGACCCGCTGCCGAAGGCAAATTCTGATTATGCTGCCGCCGGTAAAAGTTACCGCGACGATGTCGGCTTCTATCTTAGCTGCGACCAATTGCTGGCTAAGGAAAATGCTGCTGATGAGGACCGACAGGGCCTTGGCGCGTTCTTCAGGTACGGTTATGCGAACAGCAAAAGAAACGATATTGCCAACTTCTGGAGCGCCGGATTTCAGTATCAGGGCCTGTTGGAAAACAGGGATGATGATATACTTGCTCTGGGTTTCGCCCAGGGAATTTTCAGCAACAAGGCCTCCTCGACCTATACTGACGATTATGAAAATGTTTTCGAACTCTATTACAGCGCTGCCGTAACGCCCTGGCTGAATATCAGCCCGAGTATTCAATATATTGCTAACCCAGGCGGCGACAAAACAGCCGGTGACGCTGTGGTCCTGGGCATGCGGATACAAATGAGGTTTTAACTGCATCTTGTTTTCGAGGCCGATGACAACAATTGAAAAACTTGAATAAAGAAAATACATTTAGGAGGATTTTGTTATGCATATGGCCAATGAATTATTGTCCGTCCCTGTTGCTGCAGGTACGCTGGCAATAGCTGCCGCCGGGCTGAGCTTTATCTGCAGAAAACTCAGGCTGATTATCACATCCGAAAAACTTGCTCTAATGGGCGTTTTGGGGGCCTTCATCTTTGCCGCACAAATGGTAAATATCCCGCTTCCCGCAATGCCCGGAACAAGCGGTCATATAGTCGGCGCAGTGCTGTTGGCAATCATATTAGGCCCACACGCTGCAGCGGTAGTCATATCTTCCGTGGTGATTATCCAGTGTCTCATCTTCCAGGATGGAGGCCTGCTGGCTCTCGGCTGCAACATTATCAATATGGCTCTCGTGCCCAGTTATATCGGCTACTTTTTATACAAAACCATTACAGTCGGCCAACCCGGCACTATGCGAGCATACAGCGGAACTATACTGGCTTGTCTGTTCGCCATTGAAGCAGGAGCGTTCCTCGTCCCGATAGAGACTGCACTCTCAGGCGTCCTGGCAGTGCCCTTCTCTACCTTCCTGATAACGATGCTCGGCGTTCATTTTTTAATTGGGCTCCTCGAGGGATTGATTACTATAGCTATATTAGGATACCTCATCCAGGTCAGGCCGGATATTATTCTTTCCCCTCTGCCGGGCAAAATTAGATTAAGTAGAAAAGCGGTGCTGACAACGCTGGCGGTTTTTGCTGTTGTCATCGGCGCAGGACTTTCTTTGCTCGCCTCTGGCCTGCCCGACGGCCTGGAATGGAGTTACGCTGAGAGGCCGGACCAGCCGGATTTCAAAGCCGCTGTATCCAATAAAAGCCCTGCAATTGTAGCGGCGGATGACTTCCAATCAAAGTATTCACCCCTGCCCGATTATTCTTTAAGAACCTCGGCAATCGGAAAAATAAGCGAAGAAGAGACGGATGTTTCAGCCGCCTGGACCAGCTTTGCAGGAGTCCTCGGCTCAGTGCTAACAATGGCAGTCATCTGGCTCACTGCATGGAGCTTGAGAAAAAAGCAATCGCCAAATGTGTGATACTGCCTATAATTAGCATTGCAAGTTTAGATTATTTGTCCTGTACGTTATATAAATGCACCACGCATACATAGACAAATTTGCTTATCAGGATTCGCCCATCCATCGCCTCGACAGCAGGATAAAGTTCATAGTTGTGCTCATCTTTACTGCTGTGGTTATTTCTCTGCCCCGCACATCACCATTCATCCTGGCCTGTTATGCCGTCGGTCCCTTCACAATGCTCGTATTGGGAAAAATCCCGCTAAAGTTTGTCTTTAAACATATACTGCTGATTAGCCCATTTGTTCTGGTCCTGGCTCTGAGCTGTCCACTCTATGATAAAAGACCTCTTACCGTGGCGTTCGGACCGCTTACCTGGCAGAGTTCCCTCGGATGGATGCGATGTTTTACCATTCTTGCCAAGTTCGTCGTTACAATGTCGGCTCTCATCGCCCTAATTTCCACTACACGGTTTAACGATTTACTCGTCGGCCTGCAGAAAATAGGGCTGCCGAAGCTGCTGATTATGCAGCTCGGCTTTCTGTACCGCTACATATTTGTTCTTATCGACAGGGCCCACCATATATTGCGGGCCAGAGCAGGCAGAAAACTGCGAAATCTCGGCCTTAAAGCAGAGCTAAAAATCGCAGCCGCTATGGCTGGCTCTCTGCTCGTCCGCAGTATTAATACCGCCGAACACATAAACGTCGCAATGCAGGCCCGTGGATTTAACAGAAAATGGCGCACACTTACAGAGACACGTATTCGCCGGACGGATTATATCTTTGCGATAATCACTGCCTGTTTTCTCCTGGGACTGTATCTCTTTCTAAAACCTATTTTATAGTAGGAATCTCCAATGCCGAAAGCGATTGAATTAAAAAATTTTTCATACAAATATCCCGACGGCACAACCGCTCTCAGCAACATAACGCTAAGCATCGAGCACAGTCAATCCATTGCCCTGATAGGCCCAAACGGTGCCGGTAAATCTACGCTGCTGCTGGCAATGGCCGGCTTTCTAAGGGGGACCGGAAAAGTGCTGATAGACGGTCTGGAAATCAACAGGAAAAATCTAAAAAAAATTCGCACTACTCTCGGCTCCTGCCTGGAAAATCCCGATGACCAGTTATTTATGCCCACACTGTTCGACGATGTGGCGTTCGGTCCCCTCAATATGGGTCTTGACAGCGAACAGGTAAAAAAACGTGTCTCCAACACCCTTGAAACTGTGGGCCTGGCCAATATGGCCGACAAAGCTCCACACCACCTTTCAGCGGGACAAAAACGCGCAGCCGCAATAGCAACTATACTCTCAATGGCCCCAAAAATAATCACGCTCGATGAACCCGACGCCAACCTCGACCCGAGAAACCGTAACAACCTTATAAAGCTGCTCGCCGGTTTGTCGCAAACCCTGATAATAGCAACCTGTAATATGAATTTTGCAGGCGAAATTGCCGACAGAGCCATCCTGCTCGACAAGGGCTACATTATCGCTGACGGCGACGCCAAAAAAACAATGTCCAATTCAGAACTGATGACCGAACACGGCCTGGAGGTGCCCGCCGGATTGAAAGAGAAAAATAAAACGTCTCTAAAGCGCAAATAATCCCTCTCATTAAGCCGGCAACCAAAGCTTTATCGGTCTTTTCCTGTTTTGAAGAAAGATACATCACATCATTTTGGTGTTCTCCGATTTATTTGTTATATTTAATTATGGTGAGAGCCATAGAAGTAATAATCTGAATCAATTTGTAGCTGTTAGCGTTTTCCGGGGGGGCAGATGAGTTCACGCAAAAATCACAAAGGTACTGCGCTCATCTTATCTATGATATTTGTGCTTATATTCTCTGCGCTCGCCGTCTCAATGGCGACTATGTCTGGTACGAACGCACAGTTGGCCAACAATCAGCGCAAGGTCAATGATGCTCTTTCTGCCGCTCAATCCGGCCTGGAGTGCGGAAAATATATTGTTGCTACCGTTCCTTTGGATAGCACCTCGTATAACTATGTCACTAACGAGGAGGCCGATAAAGTATGGACAGACCTGTGCCAGCACCTTCAGGACACCAAACTTGACGGACAAACCGTGTCCACCCCGGCACGTTTCACCAATTCAATCGGCGACGGTGACGAAATCGTCACTGCCTCCATCAATTTCGGCAGCAACGCAGCCTTCAATGTAAGGTTTTACCGATACGACGATGACCCTCACACAATCAAGCTGCAATCGACTGGAACTGATAGCGATGTGACAAGGCAGATAAATATCAATATGGAAATCAAAAAAAATGCCGAGGTATTGACTTACGCTATAGCAAGCAAAGGCCGAATGTGGCTCACCGGCGACTCGATAATTCACGGCGACATCTTCAGCTCCTGGAATCGCCCTGAAATATCACCGTTTAGTATGACCAGCGACTCGAAGGTAGAGGGCACCGTCAATACGGTTTTGAGCAGACAGGGTATCGAAGACGAGGGTTATCAGTTGGAAACTCTTGATGAAAACGGCAATCCGATAGATGTAAATGGCGACCCGCTTGGTGACAATTACGATGCTCGGTATTATGACGAAGATGACGAAATACAGGGCTACCACGAAGGCGTTAATTATGACCAGCCATATCAGGATATGCCCGGTATGGATATAGGCGATTATGACACCGACCAGTACAAGGATATGACTATGACCGGAAACGGCGGAAACGGGGATATACCGGCATCGAGCACAATAAAGACCGAATACTTCCCACATGCAGTGGGCGACTACAACCAACCGGGTAGCAGTTCAAGCAGACAGCTCAACCGCAATGTTTACGAAAACCAGACATTCACCAATGTCCGTCTTCCGGATGACCGCAACGCTCTGTTCAAGAATTGCACTTTTAACGACGTCTTGTATATCGACTGCTACAAAAGTGCCAGCATCAAGTACAATAATGTTCGATTTGAAGACTGCGCCTTCAATGGAACTATCGTAACCGATGTGCCTGAACAGTTCAAATGGCAGAACAATTGCCTCTACTTTACGGGCGCAGCCACATTCGACAACCAATCTGACATCCAGGAGGCAACAATACTGGCTCCGCACTTCAACGTGAATCTAGGCAATACCAACCCGGAGCTGGGTGACAACAATATCATCACCGGAGCCATCGTTGGCGGCATTGTCGATGTACGTGGTAATGCACAAATTTACGGGACGATTATTTCGATGTGCGACACAAGCCAATGGAGCAGTGGATATGTAACGAATATTGGTGCTACCCTCGATGACGGGGGCTCCGAGACCACCGAGCCGGGCGACGTTGGTGTCATTAGCATCACCCCCGACGAAGATAAGATGCTGCCGAGCGGCATCACAAGCCCAATCGTGATTGCGCCTCTGCAGGACACTTATTCAGAAGGGTCTTAACTACCGTAAGTCAAAAAGCGAATCAGGCCTGTGCTTGTGAAAGCAGGTAATAAAAGTTTAAACTATTTTGAATGGGGACTAAAAATGAAAAGACCAATCTCAAATATGCTCATTCTGATATTGCTTCTCGTAGGATTGCCAATAGTAACTGGAAATATAAGTTGGGCGAGTGAGCCTAACGAGCCCGAATCTGAAAGTGGTATTATTGATAGTCAAATCAGTTACCTGAGCGCAGCTCCCAATGAGCCCGGCTCCGAAGGTATTCTTTTGGGTGACAGAATCAGTTATCTCAGCGAAAACCCCGACAAAGCCGAAGATAATGGTTCCGCCGGCGAATAACCGGAACATTGAGGTCTGTGCTTTAGTCCCTGCACGTCACGCACATCGCCCGTTCTGCAAACAGATTGGGTACAAATCTTACAGTGTCAATATGGTCTGGCCGCAGACCGATTGATGACATTTTCTGCTTCAAAGCCATAGAAAAAACTTGACACTCCGAAAGACCGCTCATAGATTGTATATAGTCGTTAAATCGGAATAGATGGACAAGTTTTGACCAAGACCATTTAACGAAAGGAAGCACAAAATGGCAAAGAAGAAAAAAGCCGCAAAGAAGAAGGCCGCAAAAGGCTGGAAACCGAGCGAAGTCGCGCTGCTCAAAAAGCTCTTCGCGAACAACCCAACTTCTAAAATAGCAAAGCAGCTCAGACGAAAAACCGACACAGTCAAGAAGAAGGCCTCTCGAATGGGACTTCGCAAGTCAAAGAAATATATGAGGAAGCTCGGCAGGACATAAGGAGCCCCCGGAAATCCGGGTGATGTAAAAATTCATCTTCACAGCCGGAACCTCGCATAGATTCTTGACTGCGCCCATTGTGTTTTTGTTCAATATTAAAATAACGATTCCGCACACACACGGGCCGGACCTTTCGGATAAGTGGATAGTCCGGAGAGTGCCTACCTGGTGTTCAAACGGAGGGGTAATACCGCACCTATTTTAAAAGTGCGCTTACGTGAAAAGATAATCCTTTTGCTCTTATGGTATTACATAATTTGGCGGGCGTTAAAATTAAATAGGTGCGGTATAAGTCTTTTTTACGCTTTCAACTTCGCCCCCTCATTCCCCGGCAAAGGGCCAAAAGCGCAAGATACTTGGGAGAAAAAAACGTGACAGTGCAAAAACAATCTTGATAGGCTCCGGTTCACAGGATTTTAATCTTCTTCTAAATCCCCTATAATATTATACTTGCTTGGCTACAACTTAATAAGAGTTTGGAAAATGAAACCTACTTTTGACAAACAAAGTGACGCAGAGCTTCTCGACCGCTACGCAGCGGGTGAGGAAGCCGCGTTCAGGGAAATCGTAAATCGCTACAAAAACGGCCTTTATGTGTTCTTGAGACGCTTTCTAAACCGGCACGACCTGGTTGAAGATATCTTTCAGGAAACATTTTTGCAGTTATTTACCAGCCGAGAGAGCTTCGACCCAAGCCGGTCTCTTCGCCCCTGGCTGTTCACTATAGCCGCCAACAAGGCAAAGGACGCTCTTCGCAAACAGCAGCGAACAGCCGCCATCCCCATAGGCACCATAGCGGATTCGCACGATTTATCGTTTGATGATGTGCTGAACGCCCTTACTTCCGATAAAACAATGCCTTACGAGAAACTGCAGACGGATGAGGCCGCTGCGCAGGTCAGAAGAATCATAGCGGCTCTGCCGGAAAATTTGCGGGAAATATTAATTTTAGCTTATTTTAACAAATTTTCTTATAAACAAATGGCTCAGATTTTGAGTATACCTATTGGAACTGTTAAAAGCAGACTTCATACAGCCGTTGGACGTTTTAGCAAAGAGTGGAAAGCAGCGTTCGGGAGCAAAGAAACTAAATGAGTTCACTGAACAACGAGCAAAAACAGCTACTATTTGATTATTGCTTAGGTTTAACATCCCAAAAAGAAAATGCCGAGGCCGAGGCATTGATATCCTCTAACGAAGAGGCAGCCGAAATTCACTCAAAACTTAAAGCTGCTCTGTCCCCACTTGATAGTCTGACTCCTGAGCCGTGTCCGGATAAGCTGGCCGAAGGCACCATTTGGCGGCTCAATAATCTCGCAAAGTCAAGCCAGCTCCGCCTCAAGCAGTTGCTTACCGCCGAACAAACCCGGCCTGTCGAAGACCCCATCTCACAGGGGGTTACTACGAAGACTCGGCTCTGGTGGAACCTGGGCAAAGTGGCAGCAGCGGCTGCAGTGATTTTTATTGTTTTAGGAACCTGGTTTGCTCCTCTGAATTACGCCCGCCAGAAGTATCGACAGTATCAGTGCCAAATGGGACTCGGACGAATCTTCCGAGGCGTACAGCGATACAGTTCCGACCACAACGGCAATATGCCTGCTGTCGCAAGTCCTGCCGGCTCGCACTGGTGGAAGGTCGGCTACCAGGGCAAAGAGAACTACTCCAACACCCGCAATATGTGGCTCCTGGTAAAAGGTAATTACGTCAAGCCGGGAGATTTTGTCTGCCCCGGCAAAAAGCAGACATTAGCAATCCGACTCGACCCCTCCCAAGTACAAATCCGCAACGACTTCCCCGCCAGAAATTATATAACTTACAGCGTGCGAATAAGGTGCAGCAAACCCGCAAAACTGCAGCTACGCGGCCAAAGAATCTTGATTTCAGATTTGAGCCCCCTTTTCGAAAACATCCCTCAGGATTACGACAAACCGTTCACGCTTAAACTGGACAAAAATCTATTAACTCTCAACAGTATCAATCACAACCGTCACGGCCAAAATGTTTTGTTTGGCGATGGCGGCGTCAAATTTATAAAGGAGCGCCATACCGACATCTCAAATGATGATATATTCACGCTGCAGGGTATGTACCAGGGCTGCAAAGTCCAGGGCTGCGAAACCCCCTCCTGCGAAACCGATACCTTCCTCGCACCATAAACTTCGTGACCCGCCACTCGTGGCTCGTGTCTCGTATCGCGCATCTCGCATCTCGTATTTCGTATCTCGGAAATTGGCCACAGACATGAGGGTTTTTATACTTATCGGATGGAGGGTTAAGCAGTTCTTTTATATTGTTTTCCAGAGAATCTTGATGTTGGTCTTTGGTAGTTTGGTGTTAGTTTGTGGTTTATGGTTGAGTATTGATGTTTCGCCCATTTTGGTTCATGATTGTGATTTAGTTTTTGTTCGAGTGGGTTTTCTACATCTTCTTTTCTTGCTAATTGTGAGATTAGGCCTCCGTACTTGTCATTAACTATGCTGTGATTAGGTAATCTTACTAAACGTGCTATTCTTACTTGTTTTGCTTTGTCTCCGTAAAGATGTTTTATAGCAGATTCTTGTAATGCAGCAGGGTAACCTCCATCAACATTAGAAGGAATTACTTTTGAAATTGGTCCTCCTGATTCTAATTGCCACCAATTTTCTGCTAGGATGGCAAAATCTAGAAGATTAGTTAAACCATCGTGGTTTCTATCAGATACATTATAATTGTTCCCAACATACTGGCCATTTGAATCATAGGTACTATGTAGCCATTCACTATGTATAACATTAACGTCATTAAAATCAATTTGGCCATCTTCCTTCATGTCTCCGCGGGAGTTGGTGTAACATCTTACCCTCCAATACCTTGGTACATTTTGCTGTAAAGGGCCTGAACCAGGAACTTGTCCTCGGTGATTATCCTGCCTGTCTCTTATATCATACTCAGGATTAGGGTTAAGTGGGTCGTCAGGATTATTAGGATCTGGTATTTCTTGGATAGTTAAATGTCTGTGCTCGTACCCGGTTTCGTCAGTTATTTGAACATATAAATCTCCGTCTGCACTTGCTTGACCTGTTAATTCTACTACGATGTCAATAGGGAGCGTGCTTTCTTTGTTTCTTCCATCAATTGTTAAACGATCATTGTATGGGTAAGGCTTAGAAGAGACTGAGATGTAAGGTCCAGAAGGAGGATTTAGCAATTTTGAATCTTCTCCTTGAACAAAACGTTCATGTTTCCCTTCCTCATGATGAAAATAGAATTCATTACGGGGCATGCCTATATCCCATGCTTCAATCCAAACTGTTCCAGCTTCAGCAACTCCTCCAGAAAGAAGTGCACAGAATAGAATTACCACAATAGAACTTACTCTTCTTTCCACTTTTCTGCTCGTCCTCCAGTCACCATGTGTTCAGGTTACTCACATCCGAGAAACCGGTGTTTAGCAAACTCCGCATAGTCGCTATAATCCACATCACCATCTGGTTCCAGGTCAGCTCCGATGCACAACTAATTTTAGCAAAAGCGAGTCCTATAATCAAGGTTTTTTTGAGATTTTCCGCGGAGTTTATCCACGAGCCAGGCGAACGGCTCAGAATGACCGCGTTACCGGCTTATATTCGCAAGGCAGATTTGGGCGTTTCTTTTTAGACGCTCCAGGCCTAAACGCTTAACGACCGAATCGGCAAATTGAGTTTTGAAATCCTCAGCGCCTAAATTCAAAACCTCGCTCAAAACAAGTCTGTCCCTGTCGCTGTAGAATTTGAACTGCTTGTTTTTGCATACGGGCGCACTTTGTTGATACGGGCAGGCAAGAACACATTCATCGCAGCCGAAGAGCCGGTCGCCTATCTTTTTAGCTAACTCCTCTGGTATTTCGCCTTTGTGCTCTATCGTCAGGTAGCTGATACATTTATTGGCGTCGAATTGACCGTCAGCTCTTAACGCCCCTGTCAGGCAGGCCTCTATACACTTATTACAATCCGAGCAGTTGCCGGCAATCGGCTTATCGGTTTCAAGTTTTAAATCTGTTATTATCTCGCCTAAGAAGAGCTGCTGCCCAAGCACGGGACTTATCAGCATATGATTTTTCCCGATAAAGCCAAGCCCCGCTCTGGCGGCCAGCGCCCTCTCAGCCAACGGGACTGAGTCAACACAAATCTTAAACTTTACGTTCTCGTTAGCAATCGAGATTATGAATTCTGTCAATTTGCGTAATTGTTTCTTAATGAACGAATGATAATCTTCATATTGTGCGTAGTTAGCCACTCGGCCTGTTGGGGCATCGGGTTCCGCCTGTTTTGGTTGTGTTTTGGACGGCGTGTAATTTAAGCCGACACATATAACTGATTGCGAACCTTCCAAAAGCTTGGCGGGATTTATGCGCTTCTGGAAATTCTTGTGCATATAGCCCATCCCCCTGTAAGATGGGGTCTTCGACTGCCCGGCATACCCGGCCTTTAACCAATCGGCAAATAACTCGACCTGCTCGGCATCTATTGGCCAGGCTCCGGTTATCCCAGCCAGGTCAAAACCCACCTCAAGCGCCTTCTGCTTTATCTGTTGAGCCAAACTCATAGTGGCGATTATACAAAATGTACGCCCACAGTGGTTGGATTGATTGAAAAATTACGAAGCCGCGAATAGCTGTATCCGCAGCGCAGTTATGGCGGATGTGCAGCCCTATTTTCCCGGACGCTTTGCTTTTCCGTTCCGCGGCAGTGTCTCCATAATGGGGACCAGCTTGTGGTCTTCGGGGTTTACTTTCAGCCATTCAGGGACAGGATTATCAGGCGTCATCACCTGCGGCGTGATAAAGATTGTCAGAACGCTGTGCTTGATGTCCTTTTCTTCCCGTCTGAAGAGCCCACTGATGAGTGGAATGTCACCAAGGATAGGGACTTTCGTTACCGAAGTGCTCATTTCCTGCTGACGCAGTCCACCAAGGATAAGGGTTTGCCCCTGCTGAACGTTGATTTCCGTCTTGCACTGTCGGGTCGTAAGTTCCGGCAGCCCTCCGTTCTTCGTAAACGTAAAAGTACCGACCTTGACATCAACCACAAGGTGGATTTTCCCATCCGCCAGAAGCGTGGGTACAATTTCTCCTATGGTGTCCGCGGAAATATCACTCTTATCGATAATGGGTCGGCCTGTCACGTCATAGCCTTCGGTGAAGAAGTAATTGAGCGTTTTTCGGATATTAATCATTGCCT
>CAZQYB010000060.1:0-14649 GCA_964597535.1 uncultured Pirellulales bacterium
AAAGCTTGGGCTGTATCTGCTCAATTCGCTAAATCCGTTCCGACTCGAAGGCCAAAAGACGATAATGTATCGAATCATCGAAGGGTTAGACTGGACTGTCCCTGACTGGATAATCGTACCCGGCGGAAACCTGGGTAATTCCAGCGCTTTCGGCAAGGCCTTTTATGAGTTAAAACAACTCGGCTTGATTAAGCAAATACCACGAATGGCCATTATTAACGCTACCGGTGCCGACACGCTGACTGATTTGGTCAACAACAAAAAGCTCGTCTGGAACAACGGCAAGGTTGAGCAGAAAGTCATTGACGACTATTATGCTGATTTGACGGCCCGCAATTTTTCGCCGCATACCTGCGCGTCGGCGATAGAGATTTCGCGTCCGGTCAATCTGAAAAAATGTCTGCGTTCAATTGATATATGCGATGGAATTGTCCGTGCAGTAACTGACGAACAAATTTGCGATGCAAAGGCGATTATAGGCAGATACGGTTTGGGCTGTGAGCCGGCTTCGGCGGCGACAATCGCCGGCCTAAAAGACCTGAGAACTGAAGGCGTAATCGCTGCCGACGAGCAAGTTGCGTGCGTGCTGACCGGACACGCACTAAAAGACCCTGACGTAACGGTCAACTACCACAAGGACAAACAGGGCGAATTCAGCAATCCCCCCATAGAAGCACCAAATGAACTTGAGGAAATCATTAAGCTGATAAAGTGATTGCCTGAATTTTTTGATATATCAAGGCCGCCAATGGGAAATAATCTGAGCAATGCCAAGAATACAAAGATTCTTTTAGCCGGCGGCGTACTGCTTCTTTCTGTGGTAAGTGCGTCGTGGTCACTTTCCGAAGGGTCGCTAAATAACCACGAATGTTACGTCTCCATTACCGCACGCGAGATGCTGGCAAGTGGCGACTGGATTTGGCCTACCTGTAACGGAATGCCTCGATTGCAGAAAACGCCTCTTCCCTACTGGCTTGTGGCGGGTCTGGCCAAAATAACCGGCAGGGTGGATGAATTCACTACTCGGCTGCCAAGTGTTGTGTTCGGGGTGCTTTCCGCAGCAATTATCCTGTACTTTGTAAATCAGTGGCTGTCCTTTAGAATTGCGCTGCTTTCCGCTTCTGTTTGGGCGACATCGCTGGCTTATATCCGCCACTCGCATAATGCCCGGCCGGAGATGGTCATGACGTTTTTTATCGTGTTGTGTTTCGCAAGTTTCTACTCCGCTATTATCACCAGGAACCGGAGGAGACAAGTTGTGTATATGCTTGTCTTCTGGGTAAGCTTTGGACTGGGAATGTTAGCCAAGGGGCCGGCCCCACTGCCGCTTGTTCTGATTCCACTGTTTTTCTACGTCGCCATATTCCGGCAATGGAGAGTGCTGCCAAAACTGCTTCCGATTACAGGTGTTATTATCTTTCTGGCTATCACGCTGCCCTGGCCGCTGCTTATTGCTAATAAGCTGAACTGGAATTTAATCTTATGGAAACATCAGTTTGTTGACCGTTTCTTTGGCACATACTCGTCAGGGAACAAACCAATCTATTATTATCTGTATATTATGTTTCAGTTTATACTGCCGTGGGTTGCTTTTTTGCCGATGGCTTTGGCCGCTCCTTTTTACCGAGTCTGGAACAAAAAACAACGTGTGATGCAATTTTTGTGGCTGTGGTTCATTGTAGGCCTGGCGTTCCTTACTATCTGCGGCGGCAAACGTCAGCACTACATACTGCCCTTAATGCCGGCGATGGCTGTATTGATAGGTATCCTGCTGGAAGATATGATTTTTACCCGGAAGGCATACACTGTCAAATACGCAACAACCACTTTGCGAAACCATATTGTAGTTATAATTGCAGGTGCTGTTGCCATGCCAATTTATATAGCCAGGACACATTCTGAACTGCTTGGCGGGACAATAATACTGGCTGCAGCAGCGATAATCATAACTGCGGCTATTGCCATATTGTTTGCGCAAAAACGCGCTGCACTCGGCTGCGCAGCAGTCTTTGCCGGTATCGTTGTTTTGGTTATGATTTCTTACAACAGCCTTACAAACCCGCTGGATTACAACAGGCACTCACGAGACTTCTCCAGGAAGGTTGCTGAAATAATTCCACAGTCAGAAAACCTCGTGGCGTATAAATTTGTATCTTTGAGGTCTGTGCACTATTCCGGCAGAGTCATACCTGTAATAACAGACGAATCGGTGCTCTACAAACATTATGAAGACGGGGACTGGGTTATTGCTACCGGCGGTTCTCTGGAGGCATTATCACAGGATGACCGGTTCAGAAGAGTATGGTATAAAGAAAAGGCTGAGCGCTGGGGACCAAGAGATACTGATGGTGCACTGTTCCATAAATCAGCGGCAGTCATCAAGGGCGATACATAAAAGCAGGTTTAGTTTGCCAGGCTGCCGATAAATTCCTTTTCAGCTTCGGTTAGTTTGCAGTTACCGCCAATCCTTTCAACTATCTCAAAAACTTCTTCGGTCGTATATCTCTGACTTTTTTTCAGCCATACAGCCGTAAGCATTGCGACTCTTTTTTTGCCGCTACTTCCATGCAAAAGCACCGGCAGTTTGTCCTTATCGGCCATTATGGTGAGGAACCTGTTCTGAGTTTGTTTATCGGGGAAATGCTTGTTTCTTCCGATAGGCAGCTCAATGTAATTGACGCCGTTACTCTTAACCCAGATTATTTCCTCATTATACCAGTTTCTCTCGCGATGCTCGGCTGCCGACCGAACGTTTACAATTGTGGCAATATGATACCTGTAAAGCAGCCGGGTATAATCCATTCCTCCTGGTTGGCCGCTGGTATAGAGCACGGCCGGTTTTACAATGTTAAAATTCTTAATATGGAAATGTCTGACCAGCAGGACTATTGCCGCTGCTATCAGCAGGATAATTATCAGCCCGGAAAGTGGTTTTTTCTTTTTCATTTGTCAGTCCGCTGTTAAGTTTTCCGTGCGATGCACTTTGCGCACCGAATATATCTTTTTGTTCGTTGATTCGAAATAGACCCTGCTTATCATCTCGCCTATCAGACCTGTGGCGATGAAGATTAATCCGACCAGCAGAAGTACGGCTGCCAGTCCTGCCAGCGGGCCGTGTGCGACAAGAATCGGTACGTTATACACAAACTTGTCATACAGTATATAAACGTTCATTAGCAGGGCAGCAAGAATGCAATACGCAGCTGCCCTGCCAAAAAAGTGCAACGGCCTTGTAATGTATCCAAGCAGGAATCTAAGCGTTACCAAATCAAAAGCAACTCTAAACGTTCTGGATATGCCATAGTGACTGACACCGTATGGCCGGCTCATATGCTTTACGGGTATCTCGATAATCTTAATGCTGCTGCTTGACAATAGTGCCGGAATAAACCTGTGCATTTCACCGTAAAGATTCAATTCTTTGATTAACTCGTGTCTGTATGCCCTGAACGTGCTGCCAAAATCATGGATATCGATGCCGCTTATTCTTGAAGCGAGCCAGTTAGCGGTCATTGAAGGGATTTTTCTCATTATCAGATTATCCACTCTGCATTTGCGCCAGCCGCTGACAACGTCATAACCGGCGTTAATCTTTTCAAGAAAATTCGGTATCTCTTCCGGACTGTGCTGGAGGTCACCGTCCATTGATATTATTATTTGTCCCCTTGCGACATCAAAGCCGGCGGCAAGAGCCGGCGTCTGGCCAAAGTTGCGACGAAGTTCGACAACTGCCACTTTGCCGTCTTTGTCAACAATGCCTTTCAATAGCTGCAGAGTTTCGTCGGTGCTACCGTCATCGATAAAGATAATCTCGTAGCGGAGGTCGGTTTGGCCCATTGTTTTGGTTAGTTGGCTGTAAAGCTCAGTAACAGCGTCAGCTTCATTATAGAGTGGTATGACGACCGAGCAATCAATATCAACCTGGCTATAATTGTCCATAATGCACCAGCTTTATTCCTGCATCTTTGAAATACTGTTTTGTTTTTTCGTTACAGAGGGTCTGGAGTTCGACCTTTCGTTGCTGGAGCAGTCTGGTTTTCGCCGGGTCCAGTCCGTTAGGAAATCCGGGATGAGTCATTACCTCTGCGGTCGGCGCCGAATTGTATAAAGCGACGGCCCGGAAGAAATTGACGTCTATCCTGCCGGTATGTGCGACTCCGAGCAAGGCATCGGTTTTCAGGAAAGCTGAGTTTTGAACATAGTTTATCTTTGCCATAGCTCGAACGAGGCGTGCTCTTTTTCTTCCCCCCTGGCTGGGCAGCGGCCAGGGCATTCGGGAAAGTTCTTTTGGCTCGAAAGGCCAACGTACAGCAGGGATGTTAAATTGCCCCGCCAATTCGCACACTATTGTGAATATGGCAGGGAAGCTGTGAATATGTTTGTGCGAATCCAGATGGGTCGGCTTTAAGTCCTTATCAAGGACTGACTGGATTTGGGCGGCCAATTCGGTTTTTATTGCTGTTCTGACATTACGTGCCACCGTGGATAAAAGCGAGAGCTTGACCGGTGAAAAGGCAAACCGACCCTCGGCATCACATAGACAATCGACACAGGCATCTTTCGACAGGGGCGTTCCTTCGGTCAGATTCAGGTGAATTCCGACTCCGAGGCTGGGCAGTTTTTTGGCTGTTTTGACAGCTTCATCGGCAGCGGGCATATTGGCCATAATTGTGGCGCTGGTCAGCACGCCCTCAGTATGGGCCTGGGCTACTGCCTCATTCACACCTTCACAGAGGCCGAAATCGTCTGCATTTATTATGATTCGCTTTTCCATCTGTAACAAGTCTAAGCGGCATAGACAATTCGGTCAATCAGATTCTGTTCGGGCACAGTCCAGTTACACTGCCGGGTTTCTTAGGCCGTAAACAACGAAACCTGCGGTAAGGGCTAATGAACCGACTGTGTGCAAAAGAATTGTGATTTTGTTGGCGCGGTATTGGCCGGGGGTCGTCAAATCTTCTTTATTTGCAAACCTTATCGCGGCCACTGCAACCGGCAGCGTGAACAGATAAAACAATCCGGCAAAGGACATCGAGCGGTAAATCGATATGGCCGCCGCTGCAATAATATAACTTGCAATCAGAGCAATTCGGTAAATCCAAATCGAAGTCGGCACACCAAAACGCACTACAAGCGTTCTCTTGTTCACAGCGGCATCGGCGACAACATCTGGAAATTCGTTCACCAAAATCACAAGGAAAATCAGTATGCCGACTATACAAGCGGGCAGAAGTGGAAGTTGACCAATTGTCTGAGTCTGCAAATAGTATGAGCCATATACCGGCAGCAGGCCGAACAGCAGTGCGATAACAAATTCGCCGATGCAGTGGTATCCAAGCCGAACGGGAGAGGCGGTATAAAAGTAGCCGCCGAGTAGGCCTATAAGGCCAAGAATCAGAATAAAAACACTTCGTGTCAGCCAAACAATAACAATACCGATTACGGAACCGACCGCTAAAGCAGCCAGCGCGATAATCAGCGTTGCTTTGGGCGACAGAATACCTTCCTGAATATAGCGGCTTCCTCCGGAAAACGGGGTGGGGTTTCGATTGAGCCAGTCGTTTCCGGAGGTGTGGTCGAAGTAATCATTGGCGATATTAGCACCGGCGTGCAGGGCCATTATTGCCAGCATTGCCAAAATGAAAAGCACCGGCTGGAAAGTGCCGGCGGTCGCGTAACCTAAAGCTGAGCCGACAAAAACGGGGGCTGCGCTTGCAACGAGAA
The DNA here is from genome assembly GCA_964597535.1 of uncultured Pirellulales bacterium. Classification (GTDB taxonomy): domain Bacteria; phylum Planctomycetota; class Phycisphaerae; order Sedimentisphaerales; family Anaerobacaceae; genus CAZQYB01. The sequence goes on from CAZQYB010000060.1 coordinate 5,725, forward strand.
ACTTTGGCCGTGAAGCGAGGAGAAAAATAACCAATTTTGAATGTTCAGGTTGAGCCATCATAAACTTGATTTTAGCTGGGGATTTGCAGATTGCACGGATTTTTAAGGAAGTAACAGAGGCGTTATGTTTTGTCAGAATGTTAAACCGGCGAAAATAGAATTGTGGAATTTACTCATTTCGAGGCGGTAATTTCGGTGGGAAAGTTGGTTTTTGGGGTAAAAACGGGGTTCTGTGGGTCAGTTTGCAGGGTTTGGGTAAGATAGGCAAGATAAATTTGGTAAAAAATCGCAAAAAATGCGCAAAAACTGGCAGGAAATTTGCAAAAATGAACGCTTTTTGAGCAAAAATTAGAAGAAATGGGTGGTTTTTGAGTATGTTTTTTAGCCACCTATGAAGAAAAAAGCAGGGCATAAGGTTGGTAAGGCTATCAGGATATCAGGTTATCAGGTTATCAGGTAGCAGGAGAACAGGGCATCAGGAGACCAAGAATTGGTGAGTGGTGAGTGGATGGTGGTGGGTAATTAGTGCCGGGGATTTTGGGGGTCAAAATATTTTTTATTTTTCGGGAATTTGTCGTTGATGGGCGCGAGGGGGGGGGTAGAATGTATATATAATAGAATAAGTTTTGCTGGAAGAAAACCAGCAATTCTTTCTGAGAGGTTAAAAATGGGCTGGGCCACACCTGAAAACAAGTCCGATGGGGGAAGCAATATCCGTGCAAAAACCAATACAAACCGCGTTATTTCTACGTTTATGGGAGGTGAGCACAATGATTAAAAAAGTTTTTTTCACAGCTTTAATTCTGTTCGGGCTTTTGTTTTGCCGAACACCGGTAAACTGCTTCGCAGACACAACAGTAGATGTCTCGGCACAGTTTGAGCAGGCGGATGAGTATGGGGACGAAGGCAACTACGAGCAGGCGGAGGCGATTTATAAGGATGTTGCAGAAGAGTATGTGGGGACGGAGTCCGGATTGAGAGCTCAGCGGAAGCTTGTGTGTCTGTACATCAAGAGGGGCAGGACGGCGGAAGCCGAAACCGCTTACCAGGGACTTCTGGAAGAGTACGCAGGGTACGGTGATGATAATGTTATAGCGGACGCGGTTGACGACGTAGCGGACGCTTATCGTGACGTGAAGAAATATGATAAGGCATTGGAGATTTATAGTTACGTGGTTGATACGTGGCCTGGGAGTAAGCAGGCTGTGGGCTCGCATGGAGGTATCGCGAGGGTTAATATTGCGCTGGGCAGAGAGGAATCGGCACAGGCAGCAATTGACAAGTTGTTCGAGGGTTTTTCAGACAATGAGGACATAGCAAACGCAGTTCGCAATGTAGCAAATGAATATCGGAACGTAAAGAAATACGAAAAGGCACTTCAGTTTTACAAACAGGTAGTTGATAGCTGGCCTGAGAGCGAGGAGGCCATGGACTCACAGGAGGACGTTGCCAAGTTGTATATTAAGCTTGGAGATGGCCCGAATGCAGAAGCTGCTGTTGATAAGCTGATTGCGAAATTCGCAGAACGCGATGAGATAGCGGACGCGGTTGACGATGTAGCAGATAAGTGCCGGGGTGCAAAGAAATACGATAAGGCGCTTGAGCTTTACAAATACGTTGTGAATACGTGGCCTGAGAGTGAGCAGGCTATGGGCTCGCAGGCGGAGGTTGCCAAATTGTATATTGAGCTTGGAGATGACCCAAATGCGAAGGCTGCTGTTGATAAGCTAATGGCTGATTTTGCAGGTCGGGATGAGATAGCGGACGTGGTTGATTATGTAGCAGATGAATATCGGGACGTAAAGAAATATGAAAAGGCAGTTGAGCTTTACAAATACGTAGTAGAGACATGGCCTGAGAGTGAGCAAGCCATAGGGTCCCAGGGATGTGTCGTAAGGATTTATATTGAGCTTGGAGATGACCCAAATACCGAAGCTGCTGTTAACAAGCTGATTGCGAAATTCGCAGATAGCGATGACATAGCGGACGCGGTTCGCGATGCAGCAAATGAATATCGGGACGTAAAGAAATACGAAAAGGCACTTGAGCTTTACAAATACGTAGTTGATAGCTGGCCTGAGCGTAAGCAGACGATTTGGTCACAGGCGGCCATTGCCAAGTTGTATATTGAGCTTGGAGATGACCCAAATGCGAAAGTTGCTGTTGATAAGCTAATTGCTGATTTTTCAGCGAATTCGGATTTGCCGGCGGCACTTAACCTGGTCGGAGAAATATACGAAAAAGCAGGGAAATGTGAAGAAGCAAAGAGTGTGTATCAGCAAGTAATCCAGCAAAACCCTGACAGGCGTCTGGCTCAGAAAGTAAAGCAGGCTATTCTGAAGGTAGACGTTTTGCCCCTTACGCATTCTGGAGATGATGCAAATAGTGTAGGGGCGATTGACAACTTGATCGCCGATTTTAACGACCATGCGACTTTAGCTGAGGTGATATACCAAATAGGGAAGAAATATCATGATGATGCCTGCCGAGATGAGGGTGAAGGACTTGATGACGAAGCGATTGCACACTACTGGAAAGCCATAACGACGTGGCAGATTGTAAGAGAGAAGTATCCCGATTCCGACTTGGCTATGAGGGCGTGCTACTTGACAGGCGATTGTTATCGAAAAGTGGATGAACGTGAAAAGGCGGTAGAATGCTACGAAGAAATACTTGCCAAGTGGCCCGATTACGAATACGCCTGGAGTGCCCAGTTTCTAATCGGTTATTGCTACGAGCAATTGAAACATGCCGGTGCAGTAGAAAGGACGGTTGCCGATGCTCGGACAAAAGCTGCCTATGAGCGTGTTGTGGTGGAGTATCCGGATTGTCCGATGGCTCCGGCGGCGCGCGATTGGCTGAATCACAAGGGGGAGTGTAAGTGCAAGTAATGGAGCGAGAAAATGAAAGCGAAGAGATTCTCTTTGACCGGTGTCGTGATTTTAGCTTTAATAGGCTGTGTTGTTGGTAAATCTTATGGGCATCCTACGGCTGTAATTAGCGGCTGTGCCACAGGCAAGGAGGTTTGTGTGGACTCGTTTATTACTTTTAAGGGAGACCTTTCTGAGGATACAGACGAGGGGGGAGAGAGTATCGTTGACTACGAGTGGTCCTGGCCGACAGAGGCTTACGGCGAGTCTGGTCAGGGTACGGACACTTTTAGTTGCAAGTTTACACCTGCGGGCACATACACGGTGAAGTTAAGGGTTCAAGATAATGAAAGGGTCTGGTCGACCTGGAAGTCCTGCACGGTGTATGTTGTGGAGGTGGTCTCTGTAGCCTCAAGTACAACTACGGTGCATCTCGGGTGTAATGACGATATTATGTTCACGGTAACAACCAACCCTCCCAGCCATTACGACCCTATAACGTGGAGCGCGCCGGGAGGCGACCCGCCTTTTCAGAGCGGGGGAGAAACATTCATAACGCACTGGGACGATCCGGGAGCAAAAACGGTAACAGCGACCTGCGGCAGCAGCAGCGAAAACAAACAGGTTTATGTCGTCGGGGTAAGCACAGTAGAATGGGAAACCTTCTCGGATAATACGCCTTTGGATAATAACAAGATTTTCCCCGGCAAGAAAGACCACGGTGACATCTCTTGGGACACAAGGAGAACGGTTTGGGTTAAAGTAACGTTGGTACCGATGCCTCAGGCGGCATTCGGGCCCATTTACTGCAGTTGTTGGGACCCAGATGACCCGTCGGCAGACCCTACTCTTGACACTAATGGCGATGCTGGCGGGGACAACTTTAACGACGGCACGGGCTTGAATAAAGCGGGAGAGATAATTTTCGCTCCACCCAATGCTAATGGGGCTGGCCACTGGTTCGCTCAGTTTCAAGTCAGCAGGCAGCCTGGTAATAATTTCACAATAGCGGTATCAACGTGTGAAGACCGACTTGACGAGCTAACGCAGCTTAAATTGGATAGCGGCGATATACCCCGAAGCGTCGAACTGTCCCCAGTGTTGACCACCTGGCGAAAACTGTGGATCGAACGGGATAGTATGAATGTCGTTGCTACTACCGGGGCTGAAAAAGACCTTACTTCTTCAACAATCACCGCTTTAGACGCAAGCAGTTATGACCCAGGTTCGGGCATTACAACGCTTGATGTTGATGATCTGGATGGCGATAACTATTGGGATGGCGATGATAGATTAAATGGTGGGAAACTGGTAGTTGGTGGCAACGAGTACACTATTGATGATATGTACGACACATGGGGCGATGAAACTCTAGATGTTCAGGGCAATCCATATGGTGATGGCGTGCGCGTGAATGATGAATGCACTCTTTATGATGATGATTATTCGGGGAGTAGTAATTTCAATATAGTTTTGCCTCTACGTCAGCCTCTAGCTACGCTGGATAGACTCATGTTTGAAGAAGCCTACATTGAACCAGAATATCTGTCGAGTGCCTATGAGGACACAGTCTCGTTTAATCTCAATTTCAGTGACATTGATAGCTTGACACCTGATGTTACCGGGTCAACTAGTTTTTGGACGGTCATGGTTATGAACGCCTTTCAACCACAAGCTGGTAATGATGAAGATCCTGACTCCGAATCAGCAACTGGAGGACTATCAATTGTGTCTTGGTCTGATAATCCTGATAAATGTGCCATATACCATGAGACCGGCCGTGAAATGGGTCTCACTATGAGTCATCATATGGCTCATGAGATAGGCCATACACAAAACATTGGCAATCCGTTCTTTAACCATTGTAGTAATGCCGGCTGTGTAATGCAAGCTGGTGCAACTGGTTGGGAGTTCTGTGGTGAGTGTAAAAAAGTTTTACGGGAAAGAACTTCATGGTAATAAATATTTACTTACCTTTTATGTTAGGTACCAAAATGAAAAATCTTAGAAGAACATTTTTGTTAGGTTTGTTGTTTACCTGTTTTTTGTTGAATCCGGCACTTTATGCTCGCACCTATACTGATGGGCATGCCAATACACCGACATCTGTACAAATTACATCGCCAAAGACGGCACTTGATATAGGTGAGCCTTTAATTCTTAAGTTAACCTATAAATTCGAAGAGCCACAAATGAATGCTGAAACAAATGATATCTATAGCAGCATTCGCCATAGCTCTTGCCCTCTCATTGAACTAAGAGACGCCGATAATTATTGGCTGATAAATTTTCCTGATTTTATCTTCTTTGAGAAAGAAGGGGTTAAATATTACCCATTAGAATTTGAACCTTTCGGATTATTGCATGTAAAAGATGAAGACGGATTAGAGTATAGTGGCTATCTCATTATCTTATATAACCAGTATAAGAAAGGTTTAGTTTTTGATAGGCCAGGCAGATATGGTATCTGTACGATTTCAACCGCCGATAGGATTTTCTCCAATGTCATAGATTTACAAATAACTTCGCAGATGCAAGAAGAAAAATGCGCATTATTAGACCCGAATGTCTGCGAGTTTCTAATGGGGATTGATAGGGCGGCATTTAAGGACACAAATTATCGCTCAAAAATTATGGTAAATTTAAAAAACATTGTTGAGCGATGCCCGAACAGTCTCTGGTCCAAATTAGCTGCTGCTCGAGTAGGACTTGAAAGTTTAAGAGATGATGAACGTGAAAGAACTGAAGCCAGACGCGAGAAAAGAGAACCATCAAGGCCGCTCTACCAAGAAGCAAAGGTTTATCTCCGGATGGGATTGGACCTGCCGGATGATTTCTCTGTTCGTGAAAAGATACTTTGGACGCTGTCGGAAATTGAAGGGGAGAACAAAAACTTTTCACAGGCTCTTTCTTATTTAAATGAATTGGGTGTTAAATATCCCAAAGGAGAATACGGCAAAAGAGCCGATAGCGCAAAAGCAGAAGCGCTTGAATTGCAGAAACGTCAGCTCACACAGGCCTCACAATCTAAGGTGAGGGGATGGAGTGCCTTATTGACTCTCTTCCTCTTAATCGCGGGCGGAATATTTGTTGTTGCCCTTGTGCTGGTCCTGGTCCTGTGGCTGAAGAAAAAGCGCAGCAGTTGCAGCAAATAGTCTTACAAAATCGGCGACGGGAGTATTTTTCTTCGTTCTTGTTCCTCTGCGAAAGAAAAAGGCAAATGGTTGTAGCAAATAGCGTTTCCAAATCCAGGGTGGTTTTCCGTGCCGCTTACAACAGGAATTGAAAAGCGATTGTGTGAAACAGTGCGGCCTTCGGGGTGGATTACGCGGATAGTATCCAAATCTTGATAGGTCCTTCGACTACGCTCAGGACAAGCTCCGGCCGGGGCTAAATACAAAGTCTGCCGAGTTGGCAGGGGGGCGGGGCCTGACTGCAATTTTGCCAGATTGGGGGCGAACCGTGCTTCGTGTTATAACCGCATTTAGAATAAGCGTTTATGCAAATGTAAGCCGGTAACGAAGCGCCTGGCATAATATTTGCATACGTTGGTTGGATTAGATAGAATATGGTTTCTAATTTGTCAAAACTCGATGAAGTCAATGTTCTGGCCAGTGGAGCGAATTGGGCCTGGCCGGCGGCGCTGCGGGATATATTTCAGCCCAGAGACGTGAACCTGCTGGTGGCTGAGAGGTCAGACGAGTTTGTGAATATCATCGAGCAAAGGCGGATTCATACCACAATCGTGGATATGGATTCGGAAAGCGGCGGTCTGGCGACAATAAAAATTATCCGAATACATTATCCGCTGCTGCCCTGCATCCTCCTGGCAAGTGTGGCGGGCGAAACGATGCTCAGTAGGGCGCTGGAATTAGATGTTTTCGGCGTTATTGACAAGCCGGTCGATATGGGTGTTTTACGGGAGCTCTTGAATCGGCTGTTCATAAAAAAGTATAACAGCGATATTTTCGCGCAGCAGTGATAGTTTTTGCAATCGCAGATAAAGTAAGCAAGAAAGAAACGTTTTTTTTGAAAGGAGTAAGAGCAAATGAAGATTCGACCATTGGCAGATAAGGTGCTTGTGCAGCGTCTCGAAGCGGAGACGAAGACGGCCGGCGGCATAGTCCTGCCGGACAGCGCCAAAGAAAAACCACAAAGAGGAAAAATAGTGAGCGTCGGCGAGGGCAAAATGCTCGACGACGGAACGCGAAAGAAGATGCAGGTCAAGAAAGGCAACGTGGTACTTTTCACAAGCTACGCGGGAACAGAAGTAAAAATAGACAGTAAAGAATATCTGATTATGGACGAGTCCGATATTATGGCGGTAATCGAAAAGTAGAAAGTAAAAATAATTAGCCACAGATTACACAGATGAACGCAGATTAAATAAAAAAGGTAGATTCCTGCTTCCGCAGGAATGACAATCAGTGAAATCAGCGGCGAAGAATTAAGGACAAAAGGAGAAGTAAAGATATGGCAGCTAAAAAAATGGCTTTTGGAGCTGATGCACGGTCAGCTATTCGCGAAGGTGTGCGGAAACTCACAAATGCGGTAAAGATAACGTTAGGGCCGTGCGGCAGAAATGTGGTTTTGGAAAAATCGTTCGGCTCTCCCACCGTTACTAAAGACGGCGTTACGGTGGCCAAGGAAATTGAACTGGAAGAATCCTACGAGAATATGGGCGCACAAATGGTCAAGGAGGTGGCCTCAAAGACATCGACAGTGGCCGGTGATGGGACAACCACCGCGACAATTTTAGCTGAGAGCATTTTTGAGGAGGGCTTGAAGAATATCACGGCCGGGGCAAATCCTATGCAGGTAAAACGTGGTATCGACAAGGCCGTCGATACAATTGTGCAAGAACTGCAAAAGATGAGCATTCCTGTCGAGTCGAGCAAGCAAATTGAACAGGTGGCGACCTGCTCTGCGAACCAGGACGCTGAAATCGGCAAGAAGCTGGCTGAGGCGATGGGCAAGGTCGGTAAAGACGGCGTTATCACTGTCGAAGAGGGTCAGTCGCTGGAAACAACCGTTGAGCTGGTGGAGGGTATGCAGTTCGACAAAGGGTATCTGAGTCCACACTTTATTAACAACTTAGAGAATATGACGGTCGTGCTGGAGAAACCGTATATTCTGATTCACGAGAAGAAAATAAGCTCGGTAAAATCGCTGGTTCCACTGCTTGAGAAGGTTGCCAAACAGGGCAGGCCTCTATTGGTTATCGCCGAGGATGTTGAGGGCGAAGCATTAGCTACTCTGGTTGTCAATAAACTGCGAGGCGTGCTGCAGGTAGCCGCCGTGAAGGCGCCCGGCTTTGGGGACAGGCGAAAAGCGATGCTCAGTGACATCGCCGTTCTTAACGGAGGCGAGGCCATTTTTGAAGACCTTGGTTTGCAATTAGAGAATATCGAACTGACACGGCTTGGCAGAGCAAAACGAGTTACTATCGACAAGGACACCACCACGATTATCGAAGGGGGCGGCAACACCGAAGCTATCAAGGGCAGGATAGAGCAAATTAAAAACGAGATTGATAAATCCACGAGCGACTACGACATTGAAAAGCTGCAAGAGAGACTGGCGAAACTGGCCGGCGGCGTGGCTCAAATCAATGTTGGGGCGGCAACTGAGGCGGAAATGAAGGAAAAGAAGGCGCGTGTCGAGGATGCACTGCACGCCTGTCGCGCAGCGGTGGAAGAAGGAATCCTGCCGGGAGGTGGGGTACCAATGCTTAGAACTTTAGCGGCGTTAGACAAAATCAAAGGCAGTGGGGATGAAAAGATAGGCGTTGATATCGTGCGAAGAGCAATGGTAGCGCCGATTAAACAAATCGCTGAAAACGCGGGGCTGGAAGGCTCAATTGTTGCTCAGAAGGTTATGGAAAGCAAGGAGACGAATTTCGGCTACGACGCAATACGCAAAGAGTACGGGGACATGATTAAGTTTGGCGTGATTGTGCCGACGAAGGTTGAAAGGGCCGCTCTGCAAAACGGGGCATCAATTGCTTCGCTGCTGCTGACGACCGATGCGATAGTCAGTGAGATTCCCGAAAAGA
>CAZQYB010000061.1:0-10866 GCA_964597535.1 uncultured Pirellulales bacterium
TCGAACTTGGGGCATCGTTTGTGTGTAATGTGGTGAAGACCACATGGCCCGTCAGGGACGCCTGGGCTGCAATCTCTGCTGTTTCAAGGTCGCGGATTTCACCAACTAATATAATATCAGGGTCCTGACGAAGAATTGAACGCAGGCATTTTGCAAACGTCAGTCCTATCTCCGGTTTCATTTGAACCTGAACAAGGCCGTCAATGTCATATTCTACCGGGTCTTCTGTAGTGATTAGTTTCGTTTCAACGCTATTAAGCTCTTCTAATGCTGCGTAAAGAGTTGTAGTTTTGCCACATCCGGTCGGGCCCGTAACAATCACAATACCGTTGGGTTTGTGAATAAGTTGATGGACTATTTTAAAGTTGTCCTCCCTCAAACCCAGTTTCCCCAAATCCAAGTTGACCTGAGTTCTGTCCAGAACACGCAATACGACACTTTCTCCGAACATTGTAGGCAGAACACTAACACGCAAATCAACAGGATTGCCCTGAACGGTCAGCGATATTCGGCCGTCTTGCGGCAATCGCCTTTCAGCAATATCCAGGTTTGCCATAACTTTTATACGTGAGCTAAGCGCCGCAGCGATGTGCTTTGGTGGAGGAACCATTTCGTAAAGCACGCCATCAATTCGGTAACGCATCTTGTATTCATTTTCAAACGGCTCAAAATGAATATCCGACGCCTTATCACGAATTGCCTGCAGCAAAACCAGGTTCAGTAGTTTCTTGATAGGATTAGACTCGGACAGTTCCTTTAATTCATCCAGGTCAATACTTTGGCTTCTGCCCTCAAACTCCGCAAGGAAACTGTCCGATTGTATTTCGCCTATCAACTCGTTGATGTTTTCTTCTTGCGTGCCGTAATACTTAGTCAAAGCATTTTCCAATGCCTGATGGTCGGTTATCTTCGCGGTAATTTTAAAACCCATCAGTGTACTTAGGTCATCGGTTGCTCTAAAATTATCGACATTGTCAAGGGCAACACTCAACTCGTTTTGCTCCTTATAATATTTGATTGGTACGATGTGATAGGTCTTCGCCATTTGAGCAGGCACCTTCTCGATTGTCTCATGAGGGATATCGATATCATCCAGGTTTACATATTCCATGCCCCGCTGGGCTGCCAGTGCGACATGCAGTTGCTTTTCGTCTACCAACCCAAGCTCAAGGAATATCTGGCCTATTCGCAGGGATTCTAAAGACGAATTGTCGGTTTTGAGACCACGTACAGTCCCCCGCCGCTGCTTCTGGATTTTTAGGCATTCATGAACCTTCTCTCTGGTCAGAACACCCATTTTTATAAGTACCCTGCCGAGTGTTCTGCCCCTTAGTTGCTCTATGGGGGGAAGATTTTTTGCCGTGTTTATCTTTCCCATCTTGGTTTCGCCTTTAATTAAACCTGTATCACTTCAACTTCATTGTACAACATTAAAACCTTTTTAGCAAATAAATTACAAATTAGACAGTTAGTTTGTAGGACTAAGGCAAGTCCAACTTTATCTCCCCACAGAGATACTTGACGGCATTTTCACTCCGCTTCAGCTAACTCTGTTAAAAGCAAGAACTTAAGCCAAACCAGCAGCAAAGATTGCCGCGAGAAAGGTCCTAAGCTCTACCTATCTGGAGGCCTATACGTCTGTGCGTTGACGGCAAATCGACCCGACAGTCCCAGCGCACCGGAAGCTGATAATAAAACAACTGCTTAAAGCAAAAAGACTTATGAACATTCGGACTTACTGCTTTGGACTTGTTGAAAAATAGGCCATCGGATTCTATCTTTTCGTGCAAAAAAAACACCAGCAACACACGTTTGTGCCGGTATTTCTCTGCAAATCCAGTCTGTTTGCGCAACCAATTACGTCCTGAGAATCGGCCCTAAATCCTTTCTCATATCCTTGGCCCGTCGTTTTCCTTTTATCCCCTTCAGTTTGGCCATAGCCTTATCCTGCAATGGGCCCGGCTGACGGCCTTTATCCAACAGTTCCTCCAACGTAATTTTGCCCCTGTCGTAAAGCTGCCATAGATGCTCATCAAGAAGCTGCATCCCCAATTTCCTACCTGTTTGTATGCTCGAATCAATTCGATAGGTCTTGTTTTCACGGATAAGATTGGCAATAGCAGGTGTTACAACCATAAACTCATAAGCCGCTACTCTTCCTTTGCCGGCAGCTAAAGGACAAAGGGCTTGACTGAGAACCGCCATCAGGTTGATGCTCAACTGAGTCCGAATCTGCTCCTGCTGGTTTACGGGAAAGATGTCAATAATTCGTGTAATCGTTCCTGCAGCGCTTGTTGTATGCAGTGTACTAAAGACAAGGTGGCCGGTTTCAGCAGCTCTAATAGCCGACTCGATGGTCTCCAGGTCCCGCAACTCGCCAACCAAAATCACATCGGGGTCCATTCTTAAAACGCGTCTTAAGGCCTCGCCAAAGCTTGGAACATCAATACCAACTTCTCGCTGGTTAACAACAGATTTTTTGTGATTATGGTAGTATTCTATCGGTTCTTCAACGGTTATAATATGGCGGTCGAAGTTTTCGTTAATGTAGTTTATCATAGACGCCAGGGTGGTAGTTTTCCCACTTCCCGTTGGACCTGTAACCAAAAACATACCCCTCGGCCTTCGGCACAGGGCGGCACAAATCCTCGGTAAACCTATTTCCTCAAAACTCATAATCTTCGATGGTATAAGACGCAGGCACACCGAGATATTACTTTTTTGCCGAAAAACAGCCACGCGAAACCTTGCATCATCGCCAAAGGCAAAACCAAAGTCGGTTCCACCTTCCTCCTGAAGCTCCTGTTGGTTTCGCTCGGGAGTTATACTCTTCATCAAACCCACAGTATCCTCCGGCTCAAGAACCTTGGTTTCCAGCGACCTAAGCCGCCCGTCGATACGCAATACTGGTGGCCGGCCTACAACAAGGTGAATGTCCGACGCATCTTGTGAAACGCAGGCCTGCAATAATCTATCCATATTAACTGTTGCCATTTGAGGACCCTTACAACTTCATTTATTTAACCCATTACCACTTCTTCTGTCTGTGATATTTTGGCAACCTCTGCTGGTGTGGTTATTCCTTTAAATACTTTTATTTTACCATCCTCCATCAGTGTTCTCATTCCACTTGCTTGGGCTGCCTTTCTCAATTCAGAAGTAGGTGCTTTTGCGAAAGCTAATTCTCTGATTTCATTGTTTAGTTCTACCAACTCAAATGTCCCGATTCGGCCTTTGAAGCCGGTATCCTGACACTGGCTGCATCCGGTTCCCTTGTATATGGGATGTTTTTCAATATCTTCAGGGGTAATACCAAGCAGTCGCAGACAATACGGGTCCGGGTTCTCATCAACTATTTTGCAGTTCTCGCAAATGACTCTTACAAGTCTTTGTGCCATAATGGCTTGTATCGAACTGGCCACGAGGAACGGCTTGACACCCATATCTACCAGACGCGTAATTGCACTGGCTGCGTCATTTGTGTGCAAAGTGCTGAAGACCAAATGTCCCGTAAGTGCTGCCTGAACCGCGGTGTCTGCGACAACGGAATCTCGAATTTCACCGATAAGTATAATATTAGGTGCCTGTCGCAGCATTGCCCGCAGGATTTTATCAAAAGTCAAATCGATTTCTTCTCTGACCTGACACTGATTCATACCATCGAAGTTGTATTCCACGGGGTCCTCAGCCGTAATAATTTTCTTATCCGGCTTGTTAAGTTCCTGCAACGCCGCGTACAACGTCGTGGTTTTACCGCTACCGGTCGGTCCTGTAACCAAAAAGATACCGTTAGGCCTTTTGATTATCTGCTGAAATCGTCCATAATCGTCCTCTTCAAAGCCCAGCGCTTGGATACCAATCCTGACCGCATCGGGACGTAAAATTCGCAGTACCATACTTTCTCCATGGTAGCTCGGCAGAGCCGAAACACGAAAGTCGATAGCCTGGCCCCCAATCACACGTTTAATACGACCGTCTTGTGGCAATCTTTTTTCGGCAATATCCATACCGGATAGAATTTTAAGGCGAGCGGTTATTGGTGCCTGCATATTCTTGGGAATGTTGTCCTTTTCCAAACAGACTCCATCAACACGGTATCTTACGCGTACTCTCTCGGTCATCGGCTCGACGTGGATATCGCTGGCCCGCATATAGTAGGCATTATCTATTATGAGGTTTACCAATTTGACAATGGGGCCGTCATCGCTACTCCCTGCAGCTTCGGCACGAAGCGCTTCGGCTTGCAACTCGTGACCGGCATCGGCAAGCTCGGCAGCAGTTGCGTCAATACTGTGTTTTAGTCTGTCCTCTTTTTCCCGCTTTGATTTATCGAGTGACCCTTGGATATAGGAGCGGATTTTAGAAGGGTTCGCAACACAGCAGTCCAGTTCGGTATTCAAGCGAAACCGAATGGCGTCCATCATATCCAAATCTAACGGATCGCTTATAATCAATTTCAATTTGCCGTTATTCATACTCAACGGCAGAACATTATGCCTTTTTATAATGTCTTCTGGGATAAGTTTCGTTCCATTGGACGGAATAGAAATTCTATCTAAGTTCACATATTCTAACCCGAATTGCCCGGCGATTGCCTTGGCTAGAGTTTCTTCGTCCACCAGGCCTAATTCGAGCAATATCTGGCCAAGCCGCTTATTACTGGCTTTGGAAGCCCTGATCGCATTGATGAGCGCCCGCTTTTCTACCAGCCCGGCTTTATAAAGTATTTCACCTAAATGTCTACGGGTTCTTGCCATATTCAATTCACATTTTACCAATACCGCCGAGCTTTATTATAACATTATTGAGTCATTTAGTCAAATCCTCAACCTTAATCGGAGCATATTCAGAGCGGTTTGAGCTGCTCGAAGCCGTATGAAACCCCTATCGTGGAAAAAAATAAAGCGCTGAGTTTCGCAGTCGCTGTCGGAATCCACGCTAATATATACCAGGCCGACTGGTTTTTGTTCACTGCCACCGGTTGGTCCAGCTATGCCGGTTATACCGATGGCAAAATCTGTTCCGGCTCTTTTTCTGGCGCCTTGGGCCATCGACCGGGCTACCTGTTCGCTGACAGCTCCATATTTTTCAATCAAACGGGGTGGAATGCCAAGCTCGCTATTTTTGGCGTCGTTGCTGTAAGTAACCCAGCCGCGAGTGAAATACCTGCTTGCCCCGGGGATATCAGTTATTAGCTTGGCTAAAATGCCGCCTGTGCAGGATTCAGCCACGGCGATTGTTTTCTTCTGTTGAGCTAATTTTTGCCCCACCACCTTGGCCAAACTTTGCTCTCCTGTGCCGTAAACCAACGCTCCAAGTAGATTGCGCAGCAATTCTTCGTCTTTTTCAACCATTTGTTGTGCTTTATCTTTGTCTTTTGCTGTTGCGATAATGTGCAGGGTAATGACGCCGTGTTCGACGGTGCAGTTGATTAGCGGGTTTCTGCCACGCCGGCAAAGACTACCGAGTAATTCACTGATTGTTGATTCGCCTGCTCCAAAGCATTTTAGTTTTCGTATTGCTATTTGGACTTGTCGGGACTCGCTTGCCATTTTTTTTAGCTGTGGAAAAACCGATTCTTCAAACATTCGCTTCATTTCCAATGGCACGCCGGGTAAAGCAATAAACAATTTGCCCTGTACTTCCGCCATAAGGCCCGGCGCCGTGCCAAGATTGTTCGCAAGCGCCTTCGCACCGGAGGGTATATACGCCTGGATTTTATTCTTCTCAGGCATTTGTAAGTTTCGCTGGGTGAAAAAATCTTCTATTCTTTTCAGAAGTTGGTTCTCCAATTGTAACTCAGTACCCAGAAATTTTGCGAACGCCTGACGGGTCAAATCATCATCGGTCGGCCCCAGGCCACCGGTCGCTAATACCACATCAGCGTCACTGCCTGCCAGATTCAATACCCGTACAATCGAATCTATATCATCCCCGATAGTGTAGCAACTGACTACGGGCAAGCTGATTAAAAGTAATTGTTCGCTTAGATATGAAGCGTTGGTATCTACTGTCTGACCGCTGATGACCTCATTGCCAATGCTGACGATACTTGCCTTTCTCATAGTTCTAAAACTCAATTAGTGCCTTAACCACACCGTCACGATATGCGGCAACCATATCAAAGGCCTCCTGGGTTTGTTCGACTTTGAATCTGTGAGTTGCCATAAAATCAACATTAATTTTACCGGCGGCTATCAAATCGATACATTTCTGCGTGCACTTGTTTTGCCTTCTGACATTTATAATGGTAATCTCTTTTCTGCGTATCCTCTCGATAAAAAGAGAAATCCTTCTTATGCGTGGAATGCCGATGAGCATTAGCTTACCGCCCGGCTTAAGCAACTCCACCGCCTGGTCGATTGTCTCCTGCTGACCGGCACATTCGAAAACCACATCAATCCCAGCAGGTTGCCGTTCAAGAATTCCTTTGACTATATCCTCTTTATTCGGATTACCGACCCAGGTCGCCCCGCTCTTTGTTGCAACTTCGACTCTCTCTTTGACTTTCTCGGTTACGTAGCAGGTCCTTACATTTTCAGCTTTGGCGGTAACCAGACAACCTAAGCCAATTGGGCCTGCGCCGAGAATTGCTATGTCCGAACCTCCTCGTAAATGGGCCTGCTTGACGGCATATACAGCTATAGCCAATGGTTCGCATAACACCGCCTGGGCAAAAGTAAGTTTATCGCCAATAGGGAAGCAGCAATCCTCGGGCATAATGATATACTCACATAAGCAACCCTCGACCTGGCCCGGACAGCCGAGGAATTTCAAGTTTCGGCAGGTATTTTCTCTGCCCTGTTTGCACTGGTCACAGTTGTGACAGACTATAGCCGGCTCGATGGCAACGCGGTCACCGACTTTGACGCGAGTAACGGCACCGCCGACCGCTTTAACTGTCGCGGCGCATTCGTGTCCGATTATAAAGGGATACTCGACAGTATCCGAGCCGATTCTGCCGGTCTCGTAGTAATGCACATCGGAGCCGCAGACGCCCGCCATTTCAATTTTCAGCAGAACGTCTTTATCTTTTTTTATACTCGGCTCAGGTACATCCATCACCTCCATTTGACGAATACCTGTCAGTGCAACTGCCTTCATAGAATCCCTCGGAGAAAACATTACCTTGCAAATAAGATACGACCTTGTACCGACAAATTATACTCTTTTCCATAATTCAGACTAACCTAAATCTTGAAGTAGTATATCACCTCCCCATCGAGATGTCAGGTTTTAGCGGTCACAGTAAACCAGCCTGAGTTTCATATCAGGTCGATTTTTGGTGGTCCAAAGCTTCAGTAATGCCATCATAAGGGTATCACTACCAGTAACAGCCTCGTAGTGAGTGTGTTTGGAAGTTGCTTTCGGCAACGGCGAGTCATCGCTTATGAACAGTTTAATGGCCCGCTGCGCGAAGTAATCAGCCCGGGCCAGATATTGCTTTTGGCCGGTCAACTCGTATGCGCCCACCATCAAGTAAATTATCTGACCCAGCGTACCTGGATGTAAGGCAAACTTGGTTTCCGGCTTGCCGTCTAAATATAGCTTGGCGGCGTCCAGCGCCAGTTTTTTGTAGCCGTTCAGCTTAACCTGTCGATAGCGCAGCAGGCACAGATTCGCGGTGCCGGCATTACCCCACGGCCCACTGTAGGCCCCCTGCTCCTGCGGCTGCAACGTATCCGTGTGGGCTGAAAGAAGAAAACCCTTACCGCCCCGCTTGAGGTCGTGACCGAGCTTGAGAAAGACATCATCTGTCCTTGATGCGCACTGGCGCATCTTCCTGGCCAATTCATCCGGCATTTTCTGCGCGCTGTCCCAAAGGTCAATCGCCAGCGACAAGTTGCTCGTGGACCAGAGTACCTTGCCTTTTGACCGCGGAGCACTTTCAGCGGGGATTGCTCCTGACTGCGGACTGCGCCGCCCGTCGAAATACTGCACAAGGGTATCTATCGCCTTAGCGAATACAGGGGCCCTTGTCCGCTCATATGCCTCCGCCCAGGTAGCAATATAGAACCCGCCATGGCGGGGATACTCGGAATCTTTGAATGTTTGATGTATCTCGTAATTGGCGTGCCGCGAGAAGTTGCCTGTATTATGGTCGGCGATCTGGTGCTCCCACAGCCCCCGAGCAAATCTCGTGCAGGCCTCCGGCGCCAGCCCAAACGACCGCTCCCACAGCACCCAGGGCCTGGCAAACTCGTGAGTGTTATATTCCTGCATCTTGCCGCCGTGGTGAGACCCCTTTTTCCAGGTAATGAGCGTCTCAGTATTAAAGTCCCAGCCCATATGTTCGCCCCAGGCCATCAGGCCCGTAACGGGGCTTTGGCAGTGCTCGAAGAACCACTTTATCGTTCTGTCAGCCTCCTCGGCATAGTGCTTATCGCCGGTAACTTCCATCAGGGCGTAAAGAATCTGATAGAGGTTCTGGTCGTGCATAGGGTTGGCTCCCGTCAGCATACGGTCACGATTACGAATCCTCCAATTGTCCCAATCTTTTAGGCGAATTTGCCAGAGCCTATCCAACTCCTCTTGTTCGAAAATTCTAAGGCTCTTGCGGTCGAGTGTCGTGGCAATCAAGGGTGAGTTGACCTTGCCGTAGATGTCTCGTCCATGCTCAAGCAAAGTATCTGCATATGACTTTACAACCTGAAAATAATCGCTCTGTTTATCAACGCTTTGCTTCGCACCGTCCCAGCAGCTAACCAGAAAAAAAGTTGCACAAGCAACGCTGATTACAAGTACTGTTTGCTTTGTTCGCACAATGTTCCCTTTTACTATTGATGTTTGTGAGGCATTTTAAATCGTTAGTTGATTTTAGACATTAAATCGGAAATTGATAACGTCGCCGTCCTGAACAACGTAGTCTTTGCCTTCGAGCCGGATTTTGCCGGCGGCCTTGAGAGCTTTTTCGTCGCCAAACTCCTTGAAATCTTCAAAGCTGAAAGCTTCGGCCTTTATAAACCCACGTTTGATGTCGGTATGCACTTTCTCAGCCGCGTCAAGCGCGACAGTGCCCTGCTTTATAGGCCAGGCACGCAGCTCACCTGAGACAACCGTCAAAAAGCTAATTAGGCCGAGCGCCGAATAACAACCATTGACGAATTTACTTGTCGCCGACTCTGTAATTCCCATATCAGCCATAAACTCGCCTCTGCTGTCAGCATCCAATTGAGACAGTTCGTATTCCAGCTTCGCACAAATTGTAACAACGGGCACAGAGTCATCGACCACGTCCCCAAAATCAAACTTCTCACCTAACTGGTCCTCGCCAATGTTCACCGCCACCGCAATCGGCTTCAATGTCAAAAATCCGAGAGACTTAATCATTTCGCGTTCAGCTTCGGTCTCGACAGCCGAGCTAATCGGTTTCTCTGACTCAATCGTTTCTTGCAGTTTCTTCTGCAAAGCCAGTTCTGCTTTGTCCTGTGCCTGGGTCTTGGTCGGCTTATGGATTTGTTTCTCAAGTCTTTCTATACGCGTGGCGACAAGCTCCAAATCGGCCAGCAGTAGTTCTGTCTTCAACTCCATCAAATCTCCGGCTGGATTTACTCTATTTCTGTAGGCCGGTGCTGCGGGATTCTCAAAGGCCCGGACAACCAGAACGAGCATATCAACGGTCCTTATATGGTTAATCAGTCGTCTGCTCCCAGCCCTGCCGTGCTCATCAGTAAAATTAAAGCCGGGTATGTCAAGACAGTCTATTGTTGCATAGGTCGTTTTCTTGGGCTTGTAATGCTCAGCTAACAAGTCCAGCCTTTCGTCAGGAACAGGAACGATAGCTTCTTCAATGGCCGTCGAGCCCGCGGTACTTATTGCCTTGCCGCTGATAGCCGACAGGATAGTGCTCTTGCCGGACTGCAGCAGACCAACCAGTGCCACTTTCATTTCAGGTATTCCTTTCTGTCTGCCTGTTACTTTTCATAAACGCTGTTGCCCGCTGCATCATAGGCCGCGATAGCGGGAAAATCGGTTACCTCAAGTTTCCTTATGGCTTCAGTCCCCAAATCCTCGTAGGCAATCACTTCCGCCGAAACAATATGCTTACTCAGCAGTGCCCCCGCCCCGCCGATAGCAGACAGGTGGACCGCACCATATTTTTTCAGGGAATCTCTAACCTCGCTGCCTCGATATCCTTTGCCAATCATTGCCCGCAGACCGCGAGCAATAAGTTTTGGGCTGAACGCATCCATCCTCGATGACGTGGTGGGCCCGGCAGCGCCGATTACGCGTCCGGGCCGGACAGGCGTAGGCCCCACAAAATAGATTACTGCCCCTTCAAGTTCGAAAGGCAACTGCCGCCCTGCTTCTATCGACTCGCACAATCTTTTATGCGCAATATCCCGCGCCGTATAGACTACACCGGTTATCAAAACCTCATCACCCGCCCTTAACGAACGCACATCAGTCTCGGTTAGAGGGGATATTAATTTCTTTATTCCGTTCATATTTTTTCTGCTTTTTCTACGAACTATGAACTAATAACTACGAACTGCATCAGTTTACAATACTTCAGTGATTTTGCGAACTGAAAAGCTCGGAATTTTACTTAAAATAGGGCCGGGAAAACGAGCGTTACTTATATAAATCTGTTCATTTCTTTTAAATTCGATGTTGCCATCGGCCAATCGATGATATAATTACATTGCTATGGCTAAGTATCCGATATATCTCGAGCTTGGCGGTAGGCGGGTTGTCATAATAGGAGCTGGAGCGGTAGCGGCAAGGAAGGCCCAATCGCTGCTGGACGCAGGGGCTCGGCTGGTAATTGTAGCCGAACACATCAATGATATGCTGACGGCCCTTTGTCAGGGCGCCAACGCTAAGTTAATAAAATCCAGGTATTCCAGGGATTATCTCGTGGGC
>CAZQYB010000061.1:10876-14515 GCA_964597535.1 uncultured Pirellulales bacterium
CTGCAACAGCAAACCCTCAACTTAACAAGCGGATTTACAATGATTGTCAGGAGCTGGAGGTTTTATGTAATGTTGTTGATAACCCGCAGCTTTGTGATTTCTTCGTGCCTGCTGTCGTCAAACGCGGCGACCTGCAGATAGCTATCGGCACCGAAGGACATAGCCCTGCATATGCCGGGCATTTGAGAAAGAAATTAGAGAAGACCTTCACTGACAAACACGGCGAGTTTTTGACCGAACTGAAAATGCTCCGGAAGTATATCATTGAGCAGGTGCCGGACTCTACGGACCGTAAAGCGCTATTAGGGCAATTGGTCGATGATGAGTCGTTTGAATACTTTGTTCAAAACGGCCCAGACAAATGGCGACTCTTCGCCGACAAGCTTATATCAGCACAAAGTGATAAAACCACGATGAAAAACAGCAACCCCGACTAAAAATCATTTTGCCTCTGTTAATCTCGGCTCCGCCTTGTTCAGGATTCTATCTTGTCGATTACTACCTCAAGATATTTTTGCCGGTGTCCGATGCGCCTTTTGCTGTTTTTGCGTCTGCGGAGATGCATCGGATACAGCTTCTTACCCTTGACTACCGACTCTTCGGCGGTCCCCTTAAACGATGCCACAACCTTTGCGCCATCCAGATATGGTCTGCCGACTTTGACATTTTCACCATCGCTCACAAACAAGACTTTATCCAGTTCGATGGTCTTGGCGTCTGGTGGGACATCGGTCAGGTCGATATTCACACAATCGCCTTCAGTGATTTTATATTGCTTTCCACCTTGTTCAATTACCGCATACATTCCAAAAACTCCCGGCTTTTATACTCAAAAATCCGAACCCCCCTTGCTGTCTGCGACAGCAGACAGGGGGGGGTATTCTATGTGTTCGTTCTTTTCTTGTAAAGCAAATTATTGTATATTTTTGTATTCTGTTGCCGAAGACGAAGTTAAAATCTTAGTCGATGGCATTTTTGGGAGCAATTTAATGCAGATAGCAATGATAGACGACAAAATCATACCGGCCGGTGAGCTTGAGCCGGCTTACCTTGACCGCGGAATCTACTTCGGTGACGGCGTCTATGAGGTCGTACGGAGCTACAACGGCAAAATCTTCGCGCTCCGGGAGCACCTGCAAAGATTTGCCAATAGTCTTATTGCTATTGAGATAACCGGAGTGGACATCGACCGAATTCGTTCACGTGTCCGCAGGGCCTTCGACTCCGCAGGCATTGCAAATGCCAGGATATATTTTCATATTACCAGAGGTTCAGCTCCAAGAAGCCATACCTGGGAAGCCGACTTGAAGCCGAATTTCTTCCTGACCGTTACAGAACTGCCCGACGACACAGAATTAAAAACCAGAGGCATCGCAGTATCAACCCACCCCGACTGGCGGTGGAAAAAATGCAACATAAAATCGCTGAATCTGCTGCCCAACGTTCTTGCTCGTGCTGATGCCGCCAAAAAAGGCTGCGAAGAGGCGATATTTGTCAACGAAGCCGGCCTGATAACCGAGGGAGCCGGCTCGGCATTTTTCGCAATCTTCGGACAAACACTACAGACCGCTCCGCTTACAGCCAATATCCTGCCTTCCATCACACGCAAATTTGCAATCCAGGCAGGCAAAAATATCGGATTGGATATAATCGAGAAATCGTTTACACCGCAGCAGGCAATCTCTGCCGACGAACTTTTTATTGCGGTAACTACTAAAGGTATTGTCCCCGCAGTTAAGTTTGATGACAAGGTAATCGGCGGCGAACCCGGCAATTATACGAAATCGCTCGCCCGGGAATTCCGCTCATTCACCCAATGAGTCTTTTGCTGTTCCTACCTCCCCCTTTTCCAAAAACCACCGGAAGTCCCTCGAAAAGTTGACTTCAATCCATAACTCTAATTACGTCTGCCCCCTCAAACACACCTCCATCCATCAGTTTACCACTGACGGCCAGCACCATCTCGCCCCGCTCAAACTCGATTATACCCTGCATCTTCGACCAGGTAAACTCAGCCGTCACAACACCCCTTACTTCATTCGTCCAGGCTCTATCAGCCTCAATTATATACTCAAGAACAATACTGTTCGAATCAATACCTCCGACGTTGTGGTCTTCGGGAAGCTCGATACTGCACGTAATCCACTGCGCCGTGCTGTCCAGGTAAAACACATCCGGCTTTATGTCAATGGCTGCAGCAACAGCTTCGGCCTCCGCAGGATAATGATAGCCCATATCAATAATTCCTGACTCGCTTAAACCGTCCGGCCGTGTGCTGAATTCCTCGAAATATAGGTCTGCTGCAAGCTCACTTCCGGCATCAACACATGGACTGTTCTGGTCAAGGTAATAATCGCCCAGCACCCCGCCGACAAACATCGGTTCTGAATCGAGGTTGCCCTTACCCCATCTCAGAATACAACCTTCCTCGACCACCGCCGCCGACTCTCCGCCCTGCACATCGCAGTATAAAACAGATAATGACGAAACACCGCCTGACTTGCCAACAAGAATATTAGGCGCTTTTTTGCTTTCGTCCCCCCAAAGAATGCTGTTTTCAAGCGTCACGTCACTTGATTTGTAACAATATATCCCGCCACCCCTGGCCGACCTATTGTCGCTGAAGGTGCAATTGCGAACCACAAAGTTGCTGGCTGCGCAGCTAATTGCGCCACCGGCGGGCGCAATGTTATTGCCGAAGATGCAGTTGCTAATAATTGGCCTGCCAGCGTTACAGTAGATAGCTCCACCGCACATCGAAGCGGAGTTGCTGCTTATGGTGCAATTGCGAATTTCAGGACAGCTTCCGTCATTGCAGGCAACTCCTCCGCCAACGACCGCAGTGTTACCAATCATAACACAACTGCTAATTGTAGGACTGCTTTTGTTGCAGCAGTATATTGCCCCTCCCGCAAGAGAATGCCCGTTGACAATGGTCAAGCCCGCAATCACTGAATTGCCATCTTCACCTGTACAAAATTTGAAGCCACGCCCTGCTATTTCACAATCTACAACGGTCCTGTCTACGATTCTAATATTATCAGGGTCTCTGCTGCGGACGGTGATGGCCTTACCACCAAAGTTGATTTCTCGATTCCCGGAACCTCGGTACGTACCCGGCAAAATGACAACCACATCCCCATTACTGCAGTCATCTATCGCTGCTTGAATCGTCGGGTATTGGCTGGGTACCCGTCGTTCTGTAGCGAAAGCGGTAGAGACCGATAATAGTATGACCGTGCCGAGAATCGTACTTTTCACTTTTTTTCCCATTCTATGCTACTACGTGCATCATATCGGCTAACCAACCACAGCAACTTAATTATTTCATAAGACGACTCTTGATAGGCTTACTTCGTCCCCACAACAGGGTTGTTGAAAGCAAACGAGCATAACAGGGTCAGGGCCGCAATCAGATGCAGCTCCCTACCGGGTTCAACTATAGCCTTGACGGCGAGAGTCCGGAATCGAGAATCGAGATTCAAGACCCCGTTCGCCCGGCTTCAGCTTTCGAGCGAGCCAACTGGTCCACTGCAACCGCCGCGATTATAATCGCACCTATCACTATCAGTTGAACATTTGTTGATATGCCCAGCAGCGTGCATCCATTTCGCAAAAAACTTATCAACAGCGTCCCTA
>CAZQYB010000062.1:0-14019 GCA_964597535.1 uncultured Pirellulales bacterium
AAAATCGGGATAAAGTTGTCGATTCGCGTTCAAGCGATGCGGGCAGAGTAATCAGGCGCCGGCGTCAGTGTCTGGCGTGCAAAAGACGTTTTACTACCTATGAAAAGTTAGGTGAAACCTTTAAGCTCTACGTGGTGAAAAAGGATAGCTCTCGGGTTCCCTATGACAGAGACAAAGTCGTTGGGGGCCTGCAGAAAGCTTGTTATAAAAGGCCTGTCTCGGCTGAACAAGTTCAGCAAATAGCTGAGAAGGTAGAAGAAGATATATTCAGGAATTTCGATAAGGAGGTTTCATCAGCTTTTATCGGCGAAAGTGTAATGAAACACCTTCGCGAGACGGATAAGGTTGCGTACATTCGTTTCGCGAGTGTGTATCGTGATTTCGAGGATGCCGGCGAATTGATTGAGGAAGTCAGCGAGGTTATTCAGCGAGTCGAGCATACAGGGCAAGCGACGTTTTTCGACGGGTAAGAAAGTGTTTGCTTGCCGGCGAATTGAAGGGTTGAAGCGGCTGTCAAATTTTGCTGCTGCAGGAGAAAAGGAGAAGGTAAAATGCAACTTAAAGTGGTAAAGGCAGACGGAAGTGTGGAAGGATATCTGCACACGAAGGTTGTCGGTACTATCAGTAATGCTCTTGGCTTGATTGACCAGACGGATATATGCGTTGCGGAAGAGTTGACTGAGGCGGTGACATATTTTCTTTATCGCAAGCAAAAACCGCTTGTCATAAGCAGTAACGAGATATTTTCGATAATTGAAGCTGTTTTGATGGCTACAGGGTATGAGGATGCAGCCGCAGCTCTCAGTGAACATCATTTTGAGCGTAAGCTGAAGCGCTCTCGGATTGAAGTTGTTTGTGTTGATGTTTACGAATTGGCGGATGCAGAGGAGCTCTGCAGGGTCGAAAGACCGGTCGGCAGGGAGCGGTGGGAGAAGTCCAGGATAGCCAACGACCTTGTAACAAAATATGGTGTTTGCCGGCAGACGGCCAGGGTAATTGCCTCGATGGTCGAGGAGAAGGTATTCAATATGGGGGTCACGCTGGTTTCAGCCAGTTTAATAAAGCAGCTTGTTCTGCGTGATGCCGCTGCGGTGTTGCGGGCTGAACGGCAGTTGCAAACCGTCTAAGCACTCATTTGATATTGTTTAGTAATGTCATTGTGCGGGTGAGGGTTTTTCCGGTTGTTCTTCGGGGTTGAGAGCGAGCCAGTTGACATCTCTGAAGGTTTTGAACCAGGTCCGCTGGTTTTTTGTCGGCCGCTATTTTTTCTTACCGCTCTTTTTGCTATGAAAACCAAACTGTTCTTTAGGTTTTTCCGGTTCCTGTAACATCTGACCAAGTAACTTGAAAATGTATTTTATCTGCTCATCGTGTTTTTCGATTTTCCTTCTTAATGCGACATTGTCCGCAAGAATTTCCCTTAACCTAACAAAAGTACGCATAATGGCAATATTGATCTCAACAGCCCGCTTGCTCCGCAATACACTTGAAAGCATTGCAACTCCCTGTTCGGTAAAAGCACGTGGTAGTTTACGAGTTCCACCCCAACTTGATGTTCCAAAATGGAACTTCAAGTTTTCAAATTCTCCCTTGTTCAGTTGAAACATAAAATCTTTAGGAAATCGCTCAATATTTCGGGTTACAGCTTTGTTTAAGTCTCTTGTTTCGACACCATAAAGTGCCGCCAAATCCCTGTCCAAAATTACCTTATGGTTTCGTATCAAAAGGATACACTTTTGGATGCGCTCTACAGGGATAATTGCGCTTGTTTTTGTCATAACTCCCCCTTCTCAATAGTCCCCAATTCGCTTGATTTCGGCTTTTTCCATAGCTCGGTATTCTACCTATAAGTGACCCAATTGGCAATAATCCGTTCTTTTTCATCATTTGATAAATTACAAAACAACCAACAGACATTCTTCATTGTTGGATTGGAAAAAGGGCTGGCGGTTTCTGCCAGCCCCCTTAGAATGTTGATACTACGCCGAAGCAATCAAGGAAAGAAAAACAACTTCAATTTTTTGTCAAAATTGATTCTCAGAGTATCCTTTCTACTTTCACCCATCAGGTTCTTCCTTTTTAATAATCAAAACTCAATTAAATCCATTCCATAGGCCCTATACTATCAAATTAGTATCGGATGCGCTACTTTTATCTGCCAAATCCGGGTTGATATTGTTTAGTAATGTCATTGTGCGGGTGAGGGTTTTTTCCGGTTGTTCTTCGGGGTTGATGTCGAGCCAGTTGACATCTCTGAAGGTTTTGAACCATGTCCGCTGGTTTTTTGCCAGCCGGCGGGTGTTCTTTTTTATCAGTTCGGTCGCATCTTCCAAACTCGTCTTTCCATTTAAGTAGTCGATTATCTCGGCGTAGCCGATAGCACATTGGGCCTGTTTGCTTAAGGGCTTGTCTTCGGCCAACAGGGATTTAACCTCGTCGATAAGGCCGGCGGCAATCATCTTTTTTACCCTGCTGTTTATCCGGCGATTTGCTTCGGTTTTGTCGCTTCGCAGGCCGATTATGGTCCAGTCATTCCCGGCATCGTGTTTCCATTGCTGCTGGAGCGCCGAGATGGGTTTTCCGGTAAGTTCATAGACCTCCAAAGCCCTGATGATACGCTTGGCATCGTTTGGATGTATGCGCTGGGCGGTTATTGAATCTACAGTTTCTAATTGTCGGTAGAGCTGTTTCAATCCTTCAGCTTCAACTCGCTGCTGTAATTGGTTGCGTATTTTCTCATCGGTTCCGGGGCCTTCAAAAAGGCCGTAGAGCAGGGCCTTTATGTACAGGGCGGTTCCGCCGACAGCGACTATGGGCAAATTGCGGCGTTTTATCTGTTTTATGGCGGACGATGAGTGCTCTAAAAACAGGCCGACATTGAAGGGGTCGCTGGGCTCAATGATGTCAATTAAATGGTATTTTAGCATAGCACGGGCCTCTTTTGGCGGTTTGGCGGTGCCTATGTCCATTCGGCGATAGACCTTCATCGAGTCGATGCTGATTATTTCAGCGCCTATTTGCTGAGCCAGGCGAAAGGCCAATCGGCCTTTGCCCGATGCTGTAACGCCGAGAATTAAAGTCGTTTTGGGTTCGCGACTTTTCATTATTGACTGTCAATAATTGCTGTGATGGTTCACAAGAATGGGTATAATATAAAGATTGGGGAATCAAAAATTAAGACAAAAATAGAGAGTCGAAAATTAAAAATCAAAACTTTAATACTCAGTTACGCGAGAAAGCACAGTTCGTTACACGTACCCTTGAGCAGCTTTTAGGTGTCCAGCAGATAGACAAAGAGCTCAAAGATGCCCTGCGGTACGCGCTTAGCACACCCGGCAAGCGGATTCGTTCGGTGTTGGCACTGTGGTGCTGCGAGCTTGTCAGCGGCGAAATAAATCATAACGCCGAGATTGCGGCGGCGGCAATCGAGATGGTGCACACGTATTCACTTGTGCACGATGATTTGCCGGCGATGGATGATGATGACCTCCGGCGAGGTCTGCCTGCGTGCCACAAGGTCTTTGGAGAGGCGGCGGCTATCCTGACCGGCGATGCCCTTTTGACGCTTGCGTTTGAAATTCTGGCGAAAGAGATAGATGAGCCGACCATTGCAGTAAGGTTGATTGGCGAATTGACAGCAGCAGCAGGGCCATCCGGTATGGTTGCAGGGCAAATGGCCGATTTGAATGTGGAGAGTACCAAAACTACCGAGCAGCATTTGCGGATTATTCACACGAACAAGACAGCCAAGATGTTTCGCTGTGCCGCTGCGATGGGAGCAATTGCCGGCGGGGCGAGTGAGAGCCAGTTGGAAAAGCTGTGCGAATACGGCTTGAAAATCGGGCTGGGCTTTCAGATAGCTGACGATATTCTTGATGTGTGCGGCTCAAGTGAACAGTTGGGCAAGACGGCGGGTAAAGATGCGAAGGCGGCCAAGTGTACGTATCCTGCGGTTTTTGGGATGGAAAAGTCGAAGCAACTGGCGAAGAAGCTGGCAGATGAAGCCATTGTGGCATTGGAGCCGTTCGGCCAAAAAGCCGACAACCTGCGAAAACTCGCTATGGCACTGCTGAAAAGAACAAGGTAAAAAAATACCCCCGCGTTCGCGGTGGGCGAAAGGCGCGGGGGCCATTACTTTGGCAGGAGGGAGATTTGGAGAATCTCCCCACCGATTTTAATTCTAACACCAATTTGTTAGTGGTGTCAACAAAAAATCAGTTCCGAGGACAAAATTTTGATGCCGTTCCTGGCGAACGGCCTTAGGGACGTCTGTAAAGGCGAATTCTTGCTCGAAACGGTGCTGGTAACGAACGAGAAATTAGAGAAACTTTTGAAAATTCCTTGTGCCATTAGTGACAGCTCCCTGGTTTGAGAACTGCGAGAGCGGATTGTGGCTTACGTTCTCTAAGCTCACCATTTGTTTGATTGCCGTAGTAGAGACGGTTTTGCCGTACGTTTGTGCTGAAGAAAAGAGGATTAGCGGTGGCAGTTTTTGTGATAAGTTGTTATAATAAAACACGCAAAATTTTTTTGAAAATTCTGATTTTATTTTCTGACTACCTGCGCTTTTGGTCGAGATTATTAACGGGGGCGATTGGAAGAATCCTTGATGAGTAACTTGTTGGAACAAATAGACAGTCCGGATGATTTGAAGAAGCTGTCGGTGCCTCAGCTTGTGGATTTGGCCGGTGAGATAAGGCGGTTTATGCTCGATGCCGTCAGCGAGACAGGCGGGCATCTGGCCAGCAGTCTCGGCGTGGTGGAGTTGACGCTGGCGCTGCACTATGTCTTCGATTTCAAAGAAGACAAGCTGCTCTGGGATGTCGGCCATCAATGTTATACGCATAAAATTATTACCGGCAGGAAGGATGGCTTCAGGCGTCTGCGGCAGGCGGGCGGGATAAGTGGATTCCCCGAGCCCTCGGAGAGCATATACGACCAGTTCACTGTCGGACACGCGGGGACCGCCATAGCAACGACGATAGGGATGGCGATAGGTGAAGAATTAAGAATTAAGAATGAAGAATTAGAAGGCAAAAAGCAGACACGCGATACGGATAAAATAGTGGCTGTGGTCGGTGATGCCAGTATTGTTAGCGGAGTATCTTTTGAGGCGCTCAATAACCTCGGATTAGTAAAGAGGCAGTTATTGATTGTGCTCAACGATAACTCGATGGCGATAGATGCTACTCAAGGGGCGCTGGCGAGATACTTTTCCAAAATTCGTCTGAGCCAGACTTATGAGGATTTGCGCAAGACCACGAGCAATATTCTCGAACATATGTCAGTTGTAGGCAAGAGCGTTGAAGAAGCGATTGAGAGGATTAAAAAGAGTATTCGTATGGTTTTGCCGGCCAGTCAGATGTTTGAGAGTCTGAAT
The DNA here is from genome assembly GCA_964597535.1 of uncultured Pirellulales bacterium. GTDB lineage: Bacteria > Planctomycetota > Phycisphaerae > Sedimentisphaerales > Anaerobacaceae > CAZQYB01. The sequence goes on from CAZQYB010000062.1 coordinate 5,381, forward strand.
ATTCCGTACTTTGGGCCGGTTGACGGCCACGATATCGGCTCGCTTGTGCAATTGTTTGGTGCGTTGAAGCAGTTGAATCATCCGGCAATTCTGCACGTTTATACAAAGAAGGGCAAGGGTTTTGCCCCTGCTGAACAAGACCTGTCGAGGTTTCATTCGACCGGTCCGTTCAAATTGAGCGGTGCTGCTGTAAGTGCGGACTCGGCAAAGAAGACCTTTACCGAGGCGTTCGGTGAGCACCTGGTCGAATTGGCTGAAAAGGACAGCTCAATTGTTGCGATAACCTCGGCTATGTCAGGCGGCACCGGACTGGGGGAATTTCGCAAAAGGTTCGCCGACAGATTTTACGATGTTGGTATTGCCGAAAGTGCGGCGGTTGATATTGCGGCCGGGCTTGCCAGGAGCGGCTTCAAGCCGGTCGTTTGTATCTATTCGACTTTTTTGCAGCGAAGCTTTGACCAGATATTTCAAGAGGTGGCATTACAGAATTTGCCGGTTGTTTTTTGTGTTGATAGGGCCGGCGTTGTAGGGGCGGACGGGCCGACGCATCACGGGCTGATGGACATTGGCTTTTTGCGAATGATGCCGAATTTGGTGCTGACGGCACCGGCGAATGAGATAGAATTGAAATTGGCATTGGAATTTGCTCTTGGCGAGAACAAGCCGATTGTCATAAGGTATCCGAAAGATTTTGTTCCTCAGCAGAAGTTTGTCCGAGCCGCCTGTGCTAAGCCGTTTGTGTTAGGCAAAAGCGTGGTTGTTAAAAGGCGAAAAGATTCACGTATTGCGATTGTTAGTTACGGCAGCGTTTTGAAAGAGGCGTTAGAAGCCGCCCGGCTGCTGGGGCGGGCCGGAATTGCGGTTGATGTGGTAAATGCGCGGTTCGCTGCGCCTGTGGATGAGAAGATTGCCTCTCTTTTTGCTGATGGCAAAGGTGTGATAGTGGTAGAGGACCACCGTCTTGCCTGCGGGTTCGGCTCGGCGATACTTGAGATGGCAGCGGCCAAAATAGGGGATAGTAAAAAACGAGGCGCGATACGCCTGCTTGGCGTGCCGCGGAGATTTATAAGGCACGATTCCCGGACAATGCAACTTATGCAGGCGGGGATAAATACCGATAAAATAATACAGGCAGCCAAAGAAGTGCTTAGCACGGCTAAATAGTTAGTCCCTGTTCCTGTCTTCGACAGGAAGACGGCGGGAGACAGATAGATTTAAGAATACGGAAGATTTTAGAATGGATAAGAGTAGTTTGCCCAGATTAGTAATTTTTGGCGACCCGGAGAAGAGATATGTTGCTAAGGCAATCGAGGAATTCGCCGACTTCGCAAAGGGTAAGACCGAAACGATAACCAAATTTGGTACAGACGAATGCACGGCTGATATATTGGAAGGGGTTGACTTTGCGGTTGTATTTGGCGGCGATGGGACAATCATCTGGGCGGCAAGGCAATTGAGGCAATGCAATGCGCCAATTATAGGCGTCAACCTTGGGAAACTCGGGTTCTTAGCGGAATTCAGTGTTGACGAACTTGAGGAGTATTTTGACGACATCGTGTCGGGCAAGGCACATATAGAGAAACGGATGATGTTAAGCTGTAGAGTGTTCAGCGATGGCAAAGAGAAATTCCACTCTATAGCTGTCAACGATGTTTTTATCACAGCTGGCCCGCCCTTCAGGACGATAGAGTTAAAAGTGTCGGTGGATGGACAGTTTGTTGCTGGTTGTGTAAGTGACGGGCTGATAATTTCCAGCCCGACCGGCTCAACGGCTTATAATCTTTCTGCCGGTGGGCCTATACTCTCCGGCAAGATGCAAGCGATGGTCATCACACCGGTTTGCCCTCATTCGTTGAGTTTTCGGCCGATAGTGATTAACGCCGATAGTAAAGTGGAGATCTTCGGAGTACGAGTTAACAAAGGCACAACCGTGTCGATAGATGGGCAGGTTTCGTGCGAATTCTCTATTGATGATGTGGTGAGGATTGAGAGGGAAAAGAGCGATTTTCTTATTGCGAATAATCCAGCCAGAACCCAGTGGGAGACGCTGGCGAGTAAGCTGAACTGGGCGGAAAAGTTGAAATATAAGAATATTTAAGATGGCCGATTGCCTGATTATGAACATAGCCGTAAATACGGGGTAGATAATATTATGAATAATAGATTCTTTGTTGTCGCGGCAGTGGTATTCTGTGCTTCCTTCTCAGGCACTGGTTGGGCGATTGAGAATTCTGCGATTAGGAATCCGGTCGGCTTTAGGAGTTTTCCGCCAAGCGGTATCCGTAGTGGTTTGGTTCGCAGTCCTAACCCAATTGACACCAGCGGGAATCTGGTGGTTACCGGTAATGTCCGAGGAGGGAGGCATTTTCGTGGTGTAGTACCATATCGTGCGGGTTCATATTTCGGGGCGGCGACCGGTTCATCGTCGCTTGATTCTTTTTTGCGATATTCGGCAGGTTCAGGAGGTTTTGGTCGTTACACAGGGACATACAAGCCATTTTATTCGGCTTCGAGGACAGTAACTACTACCAGGCCCGGCCAGGCCGGTGTCATTAGACCGCCCACTACAATGATTGGTGGTTATCCTGCGGGTTCCGAGGTAATCAGGACCTGGCCGTCCCAGTCTAATAAACAGACTTTGTCTTACTACGAGACCGGGATATCAGGGAGCAGATTCAAGGGGCTCTATTTTGTGGGTTCCCAAATGCAAGAAAATGCGTTTTGGGTGCCTGTTGATGGTCGTGGGGTAAGCACCCGCAGGCCGATGTCAATGACACCCCTGGAGATGGAGAGAGCGATTTTGGCTGAAGTTGGCGGCCCAATTTATAAAGGCAAAGATATGGTTCCGACGAGCCAGGAAAGAGCTGCGCGAGAAAAGACCTGGATGGAACAATCTCGTTGGGAGCTGGAGCAGGCAAAAAAAAGGGACACAGAGGTTGAGAAAAGTTTGGCCGAGCTGGATGAGTCTTTGCGGCTCCTAACCGATAAGAGTAAGGAAAAGGATGTGCTTCAACCATTTGAATTGCAAAGGTTGAGGGAACAGCTCGCCGAAGATAAGCAGTGGGGCCTCGAACACGATAAGGAACAGAGGGCCGAGATTGATGTTTATGAGCAGACAAAGAAGGAGATTGACGAACTTCAGAGAAGTTACGAGCGGTTAGCTGCCGTGGAACCGGCCAAAGGGACCCAAGACGTAATGAAAGACGTTTGGGGACGCAAAGGAGCCGCTGGTGGCGAAAAGTGGTCGGGCGAGAAAGGATTTGGTTTTGCAGGTTCGGTCTTTGCAAAAAGCCGCAAGGTGGAAGGTGAAGGAATTTCTCAGGGGAAAAGTCCTCGGTTGGATGAATTTTCCGGGCTCCCAAACACAATAAAGGGTGTTTCGTCAGGTTCCAGTCTTGCAGATTCAGTCACTGCGAAAAGTCACAAATTGGGGGCTGGTCAGTCTGACGCTGATTTGTCTGCCGAGGCCAAAGCCATTTTGGGAACACATAAGAGTTTTGCATCTTTTGTAGATGAGAAGTTCAATCAGCACCTCATAGCGGGCGAAAAGTGTCTTAAGCAGGGCAAGTATTACCGGTCGGCAGATGCTTATACTCTGGCGTTAATTTATAAACCGGAGGAACCGCTTGCCTATGCGGGTAAGAGCCACGCATTATTTGCTGCCGGCGAATATATGAGCAGTGCCCTGTACCTTTCCAGAGCAATAGTAGCAGAAAGCGAAAAAGATAAAGCGGAAGGCGATGAAATTCAACAGTTTTTAGCTTCATGCTCTAAACTTTTAGCTTCTATTGACAGGGACAAGCTCGAGGATAGAGTGGTCGATGTTGAGCGATGGTACCAAAGAAGCAATTCGGCTGAATTACAGTTTTTGCTCAGCTATATTTATTATCAGATGGGCAGGCTCGACGCAGCTCGGGAAGCTGTTGCTGGGGCCTACGAAAAGATGCCGGATGTGCCGGCAGTAATCGCACTTAAAAGAGCGATTGACAGCAAAAAAGAACCTCCTCGGGATAAGAACCTGTAAACTGACATTTTCCATTCACCCCGTTAGGGGCTTTTCCTTCGGGCGTCTTACTTCTAACGGGGTAAACGGTTAAAAAACATACTTTTCTCCGTACCGAGCCATTGCAGAGCTTTTCTTTCATCTTTTTATATCGAAACCTTTGACCGCAACAGTAGGGTCTGGGACGCCGCGCACGCGGCGTTCCTAGCACCCGTTTGTTGGATCGTTCTTGGATCCGTCTCGACTTTCCGGCAGTTTCAGTTGAGTGTGCCAACACTGAGGAACACTGGCTTCCCCATGAACTTGGCAATCTCCAGTTGTGCCCCGAAACGATGGACTCCGTCTTCGACAGGCACGAGGCGGAAGAATGGCGCCTCTTTCTCGATATCCTGCAACTCCGCTTTGCTCCAGGTCACTGAAGCGTTATTGCCAGGCTGGCCAAGCCGCCTGATCAGAAGAACAGGGAAGGGTTTGGGCGTCCGGTAGTGGTAATCGATCAGGCCCACGATCTCGACCACAGCATCGGGCTGAGTGCTGTTTCTTTCCGCAGCCACGCGCCCAACGCAGACCTTAACGGTGCCATCGATCACGCCGCCTTGCCATCCGGAAGGCAGCGGTCCCTCGAAACTCAGTCCTACAGAAGCGTCACATGGTAGCCACACCTTCAACTGCACAGCAACGGGCTTGCGCACAACGTCGTTTACCAGAATACCCCAAGAGTCGGCCATGCTCTGCAAGTGGTTCTGGCTGAGTTCGGTCGTGGCCTGAAGCCGGAAATGCCCTCCGGGAACTGGCGAAGGAGCAACATCCTTGTCACATGCAGGTGTGGCCAAGAGACAGAGCATGGAAAGCGCCGACAACAGAGCCCTTGCGAGCTTCATAAGCATGTCCTTTCTGTCCGCACTGCAGGTCTACATGTTTCCTGCAATCCAACAATGTTTCTATGGTTTCTTCAAAACAGCTTTGGGCCGCAAAATCGCGGCATTTTATCTAAAATCCTTAAAATAAACAAATTACAATGCAGTATTATACACTCGCAACGCCGCGATGTAAAGCCGCAATATCCGAAACACATCATCAATCTGTCTGTATGCTAACAAGCCGGCGTCGCTGGTGACTAACACCGGCGTGAAATTCGAGCTTCAATTTTTGGTCAAAATTGACTCTCAGGGCATCCTTTCTGCCTTTTCCAAATCAGAACAGTATACCCTTCAGGGTAGTAAATTTCCGCGAGTAAGATTGTCCCCTTTTCTGTCTTCGCCAGAAGACAAGGGGATTCCAAAGCCGGTTGCCCGCGAGCAAACGGGAAAACTTAATCGTGAGCACTATAAAAATGGCTTGAATGGTCTCCATAAACCTCGTACTATCAAAATCCTGTTCATTTGTTATTCACTACTTGGGAAATCCGGGGTAGAAATGGATGTGCGAGAGATACTGGCCCAGGGCGGGCTTGTTGGGCAATCTTTTTCCGGTTTTGAGGAACGGCCTCAACAGATACAAATGGCGTGTGCGGTTCAGCAGGCACTTACGAATGGTCGGCATCTGGCAATCGAGGCGGGCACAGGTGTCGGTAAAAGCTTCGCATATCTTATCCCTGCGATAGAGTTAGTTTGCGGCGGGAGAGGGAAGGTGCTAATCAGCACTTTTACCATCACGCTGCAGGAGCAGCTAACCGGCAAGGACATTCCATTTTTAAGCGATAGTATGCGTTATGAATTCACGGCGGTTCTGGCGAAGGGCAGAGGTAATTACCTTTGTAAACGCCGGCTTGAATTTGCGATGCGAAGGCGAAGAGAGCTGTTCGATGAGTTTGGCTCAGAGCTTGCGGTAATAGGCGAGTGGGCCAGACAAACGAAAGACGGTTCTCTGAGTGATATTGGATTTTTGCCGAGAAACCATATCTGGGACGCGGTCAAAAGCGAGCACGGCAACTGCCAGGGCAGAAAGTGTGCGTATTTTCGCGATTGCTTTTACTGGCGAGCGAGACGGTACTTAGAGAGCGCTGATATTATTGTGGCTAACCATGCGCTTATGTTCAGCGACCTTGTGCTGAAAGAGCAAGGGGCCTCGATTCTGCCAGATTATCGATACGTAATTGTGGATGAAGCACACAATATCGAGCATGTAGCCGAAGAACACTTCGGAGTAAATATAAGCGACCGTAAAATCAAATTCTTACTTGATAGTCTTTACAATCCGCGGACGCATAAAGGGCTTTTAGCTTATGGGGATACAAAGGGAGCGATTGGTACGGTCAGCCGGACAAGGGCCGAGTCAAAGATTTTCTTTGAGCAGATTCGGGACTGGTACGAGGGAACAAAAGATGAAACCAACGGCAGATGTTATAAGAATTTTGTTGAAGATAGAGTGAGCGGGCATTTGAAGGATTTGCGATTGGAATTAGGCAAGCTGGCCAAGGAGGCCGAGGATATTGACGAAAGGTTTGAGATTATGCGGTTTATCGACCGCTGTGGAACATTGGCGCAGGATTTTGGTGAGTTTTTGATACAGAAACGGTCAGATTGCGTCTATTGGATCGAAGTGGCCGGCGATAGAAGGAGGGCGGTCTGTTTGAGAAGCGCACCGATGAATGTTGGGGCGGATGTGAAAAGGTATTTGTTCGATAAATATGAATCTGTGATACTGACAAGCGCAACTTTGAGCAGCGGGTCGGCTGATGATAAAAGCGGCTTTGATTTCTTTACCAGCCAAATCGGTCTGGATGATTTTGATGCGATCAAACTCGGTTCACCATTCGATTACGAAAAGCAGGTTACGATTTACATCGAGAAGGACCTGCCAAACCCGAACGAACCGGCTTTTATTCAAGCTGCCGCCAAAGTGGTGAGAAAATACGTACAGCAGACTGGTGGCAGGGCTTTTGTGCTTTTTACCAGCTACGCTATGCTTGAGAGAATTGCTGAAGAGCTCTGCGACTGGCTCGGCGAGAATGATATTGAGCTGCTTCAGCAAGGGAGGGGATTCGACAGAACCTCGCTTTTGGCTCGGTTTAAGACTGAGGCCAACAGTGTCTTGTTTGGGACGGACAGTTTCTGGCAGGGGGTTGATGTGCCTGGTGAGTCGCTTTCAAACGTGATTATTGTTCGGCTGCCGTTTGCGGTTCCCGACCAGCCGTTGCTTGCCGGTCGGCTTGAGCAGATAAAAGCACAAGGCGGCAACCCTTTTTATGACTATCAGTTACCTTCTGCGATTATCAAGTTCAAGCAGGGTTTCGGCCGGCTGATTCGCAGCAAGAGCGATACGGGCATTGTGGTTGTCCTCGACTCTCGCGTAGTTAATAAGCGTTACGGCGCCAGGTTTTTGTCCGCCATACCCAGGTGCAAAACCAAAATCATTGCTGCGAAGAAGTAGAGGTTTATTTAGCGGCTGGGGGCAGAGCCACCCTTAAGAAGCTGCTCTTTATTCGCTATTGGCTATGCAATAAATAATAAGCATCGGCCCTGCAAAGAATGCCTGCCCAATAAAATTAACACACATTACCCAACAGAATATCGGCATTTTTTTGAGGTTACCTCCAGTTTATATCTAATGAGCGGGGAGTTATTTGCCGGACGATGCTGATGGCCGCGAGATAAGGTTTTCAATCAAAAGTGCAGGTAGTTGGAAACAAAAATCGGGATTTTCAAATTTTTTTTTACTGCTTTCAGCATAACAAATTAGCTCAACAAGTGTCGCTGACAGTAATCCTTTTTTCGGCACAAATGCGCAAGTTGGTCTAATAGTAGAGGGGGTGAGAAATGAATAGTGAGACCAAATAGTAAGGGAAAAATATGGGATTCAACCTTGATATTTTTGAAGACGCGGAGTTTGAGGCGGATTACATCGAGTGGCTCGTTGATGAACGCTCTATAGAGATTCAGGGGCACTTCACGAAGCTGTGGGAGTATTACACCAACCGAATGATGCCGGGCCCCGTGCGTGAAGCGGGGGGTGAGTCCTGCAGGTGTTATGTGCAGGCACAGGAATACGGGCTGCCTGCGAGGATAACGGGGCTTGTGCACTCGGCGAATGCAGGTGTTTTTGTGGGGCAGTCTGTCCGTGATGTGCAGCGAAAAGAAGTAGTAATCGAGAATGATATTGCGTGGCGAATAAATGCAGCGGTGGATTTTTTGTTTGGAAAGCCCATAAGTTTTGTTTCCAAATCGCCGGACAGCCAAAAACATGCAGAAATCGAATCTATATTGAAGACAATGTTTGCGGCTAACGGCGGTATCGGATTTTTCCAGGATATGGCAGTGCTCGGAGGCGTTTACGGTTTTGTCGATTGTCTTGTCAGGCCTGGCAATGAGATTTTAGAACAACCCATCTCTTCTTCCTCCCAGACTTACCCACTTGAAGACGTGCTGCAATTGGCACAAACAATCGGCCTGGAACTAATTGAAGCGCCGAGAGCACTGCCTGTTCTGGAAGAGAACGATTACAAAAAGACCGGGTATTATATCCAGCACTTCTACCAGAAGAAAAACGCCCTAAGCAGGAAAAGCTCTTTTCTATCAAGACTGCTGTCGGGGTTTTCCCAAGATGGGGGAGCACAGAGAAGACAAAGCGGTGATAGCCGGCAGACAGTTGCGGTGACGGAGATTACTTCGGCGAGGGCGTGGCAGAGGTATGAGAA
>CAZQYB010000063.1:0-13902 GCA_964597535.1 uncultured Pirellulales bacterium
TGGAGTTGAGGTATCGTGCCCAGTCCTCGCGAATCACCGGATGGTCGGGATAGTACGGCGGCAGTTTCACCTTAGCGGGGTCAACAGGGTCAGGCACCTGTGCCTTGCGGTACTTTCCGCCTTGCAATTGTATCTGTGCAAAGAACGGCTGGCCCGACTTGCGGTCTTTCCAATCATTGGAGTCGTAGATATCCGGGTTCCAGATGAAATTGTAGTCGGTTTTGCCGAGTTTTCTGTCTTTGCGGTGCAGATTCTTGTGGTAAACGGTGGTTTTTGGTCCGCCGTTGACGGTGTAATAGCCGTGCTGCTTAAAGTACTCGGGCAAAAGCTTGATGTGTTTGGGCAGATAAATGTCTGAGCCCGGGTAGGAGCTGCGATGATGATGTGCACCGATACTGGTCTGGTACATTCCGGTAATCATAGCGGAGCGACTGGGAGAACAGACCGGAGCGGTAACGAAGGCCTGTTTGAAAAGCGCCCCTTCGCGAGCCATCCTGTCGATGTTGGGCGTGCTGATAGTCGTTTCGCCGTAGCAGCTCCAGTGCGGTGACATATCCTCGACCACAATCCAAAGGACATTCGGCTTGCTGCCAGGATTTTTACTGACCAGCGGCTTTCTATCGGCAGTACAGCCGGAAAACACAAGCGAAGCTGCCCCCAGCGATGCCGTCTTTAGAAAATTACGTCTGTCCATAAAGCATTCCTTCTGTCATTTTTCAACCGCGCTTCTGCTTTTTATTTTTCGCCTCAGGATTATACTTCGGATTGAGTTTAGTCGGAACAGGAGCCTTGATTGACTTGCGCCAGTTCTTTAGCAAGCCGTGTAATTGATTAGTCTTCGCCGGCATTTCTTGGGCCAGGTTGTGCTTTTCTCCAATGTCATCCTTTAGGTTGTAGAGTTCCAGCGTTCCATCTTCAAAATACTCTATCAACTTCCAATTCCCCAGCCGTACCGCTCCCGCCGGTGTCGTTCGCCACGTGCCTTTCCAGCCATAGTTAGCTTCAAGGTAAGCGGGAAAATGCCAGAAGACAGCTTCGCGCCTCAGCTTTCCGCCGCGTCTTAATAGCGGAACGATACTCTCACCATCAAGAACCTGTCCCGAAGGCTTCGGTGCACCTGCGATTTCCAGCATCGTCGGATAGAAATCAATGCCCATCACAGGGACATCGCATGTACTGCCCGGCTTGACTTCGCCCGGCCACCGCACGACCAGAGGCACACGAACACCACCCTCATACAGCATTCCCTTGCCGCCCTTCAGCGGCTCCATCGATGTTATCCCCACAACTCCGCCATTATCGGAGAAGAAAAACACAAGCGTATTGTCTGCGAGGCCAAGCTCGTCAAGCTTGTCCAAAATGCTGCCTACGCCCTCATCGACACTTTCAATCATAGCGGCGTAAGTGGGATTATTGTGTCCATCACTGCCCTGCTTCTTTTTGTATTTCTCAATTATTTCCTTCTTGGCCTGGATTGGTGTGTGAACTGCATGGTGAGCCAGGTACATAAAGAAGGGTTCGTCTTTATGCTTCTCTATGAAATCAATCGCCTTGTCGGTTGCGCGGTCGGTGAAGTACTCACCCGCAGGGTCGAAATGACCCTTCTCATGGTCCCTCTGGAACTCAACGTCAAAGCCCCGGCTGACAGGCGCAAATTGGGGGCCTTTACCAAGATGCCATTTCCCAAAATGCCCACAGACATATCCGGCTGGTTTCAACGCTTCAGCAATGGTCACGATCTTCGGGTCAAGGGTTGTCCTGTTCTGCACTGGGATAAGCTTTCGCAAATGGGCCTTGCCGCGTTCCGGGCTGCCTACCGTGTAGACGCCGTGACGCGGCGTATATTGGCCGGACAAAAGACAGGCACGCGTGGGTGCGCAGTTGGGAGCATTGGTGTAGGCGCTGGTGAAGATGACACCCTGGTTAGCAAAATTGTCAATATTCGGCGTCTCGTAATACTGACTGCCCATACAGCCGAGGTCACTCCAACCCAGGTCGTCAATCAGAATAAATACGAAATTCGGCTTCTTTTCCGGTGAATCACCTGCAAGCCGCCAACTATCGGCTCCGCATCCGGGGATGGTCATCGCCGCTGCACCGGCACCGATGGTTTTCAAAAAGTCACGTCGATTCAAATTGTTGTTCATAATAAAAGTACTTCTATCAATGTTCCTATTAGCCAAGAAACGTACCATAAAGCTGCTTACGTTACCATTATTTTCCAAGCATTAAAAGTTCCTGATAGAATAGAATTAGCTGCACAAGCTGTCAAGGTTACGCACTTCAACGAGCTGTGCGGCCGGCGGCGTTCTACGGCTGCTCTTCGATTTGCCACCTGACTCTATCAGCCGAACGGGTGTGTCTGGCAGCAGAACCGACGCTAATGGCAGCCGCTATCTGTGTAAATCTCGGCATCGTATAATCGAAGAAATGCTTATAGCCTTGGCAAAAGTAGCTTTCGCGGGGCGCGCGGCGGTCGTTCAAACGAACCCTGTCTTTCACACAACCGCCGCGACAGACGGCAAGGTATGTGCAGACAAGGCACTTGTTGCAAAGATTTTGCTTGGCCCGCGCAAAGGTCCGCCTTTTACCGCCGACGGCGAGTTCCTTTATCGGCGTTTCCAGGATGTTGCCCAGCCGCCACTTCGGTTCTACAAAAAACTCGCAGCCGAAGCAGTCACCAGCGTGCTCGACAACCATAAAACCAGCACACTGCTCACTGAAAGTGCAAATCGTGTGTTTGCCCATAACGTAATAAGTTACTATCGAGTCAAACTGACGAATGTTCAGCTTTTGTGGGCCGTAGCTGTACCAGCGGTCAAATATCCTGCAGAGGAACTCGCCATACTGCTGCGGCGTAATTGAAAAATCCGCTATCTTGCCCCCGCTGCTTCGATTTTGCGAAGCAAAACGGCGGGGGGCACGCTCGAGACACGGGATAAACTGCAAATACGTCATATCATTTTCGACGAAGAAATCAAACAGCTCATCCGGATGCTCCACGTTTCTGTTGTTGAGCAAGACAAGGGTATTAAATTCAACCTTATACCTCTTGCAGTTTTCGACAGCCCTCATCACTCTGTCAAATGTACCTGAGCCGGAACGGTCCAGGCGATAGTAATCGTGAAATTTCCTGGGGCCGTCTATGCTAATGCCTAAAAGAAATTTGTTATCATGTAAGAAGCGGCACCACTGAGTATCAAGCAAGATTCCGTTGGTCTGCAGTTTATTGCTTACCTGCTGGCCGGGTTTGCCATATTTCTTTTGCAATTCTACTGCCCTTTTATAAAAATCCAGGCCCATCAAAGTCGGCTCACCGCCCTGCCACGCAAAGCCGACAACAGGAAAACGCAACTGCATAAAATCTTTGATAAGCCTTTTGAGGACCTCATCGCTCATTCGCTGTCTGCCCTGTCCAAACTCAGGCGCTCTGTCCCTGTAAAAACAGTACTCGCAATTAATATTGCAATCTGAACCAGAGGGTTTGATTAGAAGAGTAAAAGGCTGCATTACAATGTTGGATCAAATAAGTATAACCATTATTTCTCAACCATCCTGCGTTTTTGTAGCCACTTTTTCACCCACTGCTCGGCTTGCCGTTTCGTTTGCAACTGTCCTTCCAACTGGGCAATGTACATTTCTTCAGCCAATTGTCCCAGGGCCGGCCCTGGAACGGCACCTAATCGAATCAGGTCACGACCGTTAAGTAACGGCTTAGGGCATAATTCCACGTCACCGAGGGTCTTTATTCTCTTGCGCAGCTTAATTAGCGGAGCAAGGGCTTTCCTGCCAACCGCTTTCGTTTTTTGTATGGCCCTTTGCAGCTCGTACAGGTCCCAGAAATAGGGCTCGGCAAGTATCATTTTCAATCGGCCCAAAGACATCCGCTCGTCCAGCAGCCTGCCCCTGTTGGTTAATAAGAATTTTATATGTTTGCTTTGACTTCTGCTAAGTTTTAGGGCCGCACATTTATGAAGCGCAAAGTCACTCTCAAAACCGACAAAAAGACAGGTAAGTGCCAGAGCAAAATCGACTTTCTTTCGCAATTGTGCCAACAGCTCAATCGCCAATTTTGTCTGTTCGCCAATAAAGCCCGGGAAAATTGCCTCAGCCAGACAGCTTTCAATCAATAGTGACACGCCTGCAGAACGGTTAGGATTGACGAGTATGCCCTCCAGCTCCATACGGGTACGCTCGCCGCTTATTTTGGTTATATTCTTTGCGTTGTGACAAATTGCCGACCACGTGTGCGGCTCAATTGCAAAACCAAGCTGAGTGGAAAATCGCACAGCCCGCAGCATTCGCAGATAATCTTCGCCAAACCGCTCCTCGGGGACACCGATAGTTCGCACTATCTTCTTTTTGAGGTCCGCCTGGCCGTTGACATAATCGATTACCTCTCTTTCCAGTGGGTCGTAAAACATTCCGTTGATGGTAAAGTCTCTTCGAGCGGCGTCTTCGGCGGCGCTGGCAAATTTGACCCTACCGGGGTGCCTGCCGTCAACATAGCCGGTTTCAGTTCTGAACGTGGCGACTTCCACCTGCCGGTCTTCGAGCAAAACGATGACTACGCCAAATTTCGCTCCGACTTTTAACGTGCGTTTGAACAATTTTATTACGTCTTTCGGCTGAGCATTAGTTGCAACATCGAAATCCTTAGCGGCTCGGCCCAGCAGCATATCGCGGACACAGCCGCCCGCCAACAAGACCTCAAAGCCATTACGGCGTAATCGCCTAACTATTTTTATAGCTGCCTGTCTGTTTGTCATTTATCTATCCGCTGCAATATACTTACCGCCATAGTGCCCCACTGGCGACGCTCTATTACCTGTAGCCCGCTGTATTGTTCTAACAGTTCTGTACGTTTGCGGGTCCTGACTACTACAAAGCCGTCCGGAACCACCTGCTCTGAGACAGAAGCGAGGAGTTGGCCCACCGGCGAACCGGCCTCGACATTCTCTGTGCAGGCATACGGCGGGTCAACAAAAATAAGGTCACATCTCTGCCGGTCAAAATCAACAGGTGCCCCAATTTTGAAGGCGTTGGCCGTTATAACCTTTGACTCCTTAACAAAGGCAGCTTTTTCTATATTCCTGTTCAAAGTCGAAATGACCTTCGGGTCCTGCTCGACGAAAATAACAAACTCAGCCCCCCTGCTCAATGCCTCAAGGCCCAGAGAGCCAACACCGCAGAATAGGTCAGCCACGACTTTATCTTTCGGCAAACCATACTTGTAAAGGACGCTGAAAAGCGACTCCTTGACCCTGTCGGTAATAGGCCGAGAGTCCACGCCCTTCGGGCTGAGCAGCTTCATTCCTCGTTTTGAGCCCGCTATGATTCTCATTTTACTTCTTTTGTTACATTGATTTTTGCCAGGCCTTTGAGGTCAACGAACTGTTTGACCATTTCGCCGACTCTTTTCTTTCCCTGCCACTGTTTTTTCTCTATCATGAAAAAGACGTGAAAATTGCCGGCCCAGAAGACCTTTATCCAGTCTTCGCCACCTTCGCTGATATAATAAAGACCATCAAGCATCCGGGCGCCTTCAGGTATAAGGGGTTTGTCACGGATACGCAATTCTCCAAAACACAGCGCATCGCCATTGGCATCCTTCCAGTGGCAGGTGATAGCGGCTTTAGAGAATTTAGCATCAGTTGATATATCAGTAACACCGGCGTAAGCGTTGCCGCCTTTAAGAAGGTATCGCTTCATAGCTTTGTTTAACGCCGAATCCTTAGCCTTGAGGCCGCCTGTTAGTTCCTTTATCCTGTCCTTATAGGGTCTGGCTATTTCCCTTTTTTCAGCATCGAGCTTCTTTTTCTGGGGTTGCAACTTGACTATCATTGCTGCCCGCTTATTTGGGTCGGTCATTCTGCCGATATCGAGGCGGGCCTGGCATCGCTTAAGCTCCTCCTCAAAGTGTTCTATTCTTTGCCTGTCTTTCGTCAACTGCTCGCTATCAGCCGGCGGCTTTCTTAACCTACTCATTAAAGCCTTAACTTTAAGCCGCTCAGCAAGCAATTCTTTGGCCGCCTTCCGGCGTTCCGGGTCAATGACAGCATACCTTGCTGCATACTTTTTTGAACAAGCTAAACTTCCCATCGCCAAAGCATTTAAACTGGTATCGTTTTGTGATGCATCAATCTTCGCCAACCCTTCAAGGTCGATGAAATCCCCGACGATTTTGGCAATCTTTTCTCTGCCTCGCCAAGCCGCCTTTTGTGGCACAAACTTGATGCGAAAATAGCCTGCCCAGACCACGATGGAGTCGGGCCAATTGTCACTGACATAAAAAGTGCCATCCAGCATCTCCGCATTCTCTTTTATAGCAGGTTTTTCTTTCAGTTCTATAGTTGCAGACGCAAGCTGCTTGTTCCCGGCGGCATCCCGCCAATAGTATCTGACAAAACCCTTATAATACTGCGCACTCACCATTGTAATGGCTACTGCCGGATAGTTCTGACCTGGCAAAAGGCAATACGGCTTCATAGCTTTTTTAAAGGGCGCCTCCTTGTCTTTGACCTCTTGCCTTAGCTCGTCTATCCTCTCCCGAACCGGCTGGCCGGCTGCCAGCTCTTCAGCAAGCAGTCTTTTCCTCTCTGCGTCATACTTCTCCAGCAGTTCGGCACGTTCGTTGGCATCGGTGATTTTTGCCAACTCAATACAGGCCTCACGCGTCGCTATCCACCTTTTATACCGGTCAATATTATTGAGGGAGTATTTTACCTTTTTGTCATCAAAAGGAGGTTCCTTAAACCACTTAAGCCTGTAACGGACGTCCCTCAGCCGGTTACTCAAGTCACTTGTGGCCGCCTTCATTTCAGCAGTAATCGCCTCTACCTTTTTGTAGAGCATAAGACTTTCAGCAGCCAAATCATTAACGTCACCGCACGCTTTCTGTGCGACGGAGGCCATTACAACAAACATAAACAGCACTCGAATGGTTCTATTAAACATCAGATTACTCCTCATCACAGTAATAAGTTTTGCATTTGGACGGCACACTCGCGGAATTTGTCGGCAGGCATAGTTACCGTCTGCCATTTGGGGCTGCGGCGTTTCATAAACCTGCGATAGTCATCCAGCTTAACGGCGAAGAATACATATTTGTCCTGTGCAAAATCATAGACTTCCCTGCCGTCAAAATCAACGTCGATGTTCTCTATTTTGTACGCAAAAGCAAAAACAGCAATGTGGTCTGAACCAAAAACCTGTTGCCACCTGGCCAGTCCATTAACATCGTCGGCTGTGACCCAGCATTCAAAGCCGGCTAATTTGGCGAAACCGGTTCCCTTGAACGACCTTCCTTTTAGCTCAGCGATTATTATCTGTTGGTTGCGGGGATATAATAAATAATCGAAGCTCTTAATATTCGAACGGCCGAAGGCCGCCCTCTTGCTTTCATCCACCGCAACGTACTGAATACGATTGTCAACCAGCCAATTTTCAAACGCCCGCTCGTACTGGTTGGGGGAGAAATTTCTCATTTCAATCCGCCGACTCCGCCAATTGCTCAAACGGTTTGATCTCCTTCTCTATTGGAATATACTCGTTAATAAACTTGTTGGAGTCGTGCACTGTTATCGCTTTTTCTATGGCCAGTACAATTGCCAAAAAGATTATCGCTGGAAAATCACTGTCCTCGGCGCCTCTTATCGCATCAATCAGTGACGTGATGATAAGGGTCATAAGGATAAGCTCCACAAAAGCATCACCTATACCCAAAATTGGATGCCTGGTATAAAAGTACCCGCCGCCTGGATAAGTAATTGAAATCTTCCTGGCTTCCGTTTTGCTTTTAAACTTGAGTCCGCAATTCGGGCAGGTAAACCTGTCCTTAACAAGTTCTTCCGCACACCGAGGGCACAGATGCGTTCTTTGTCCTGCTGCACTTTGCCGACCTTCCAAAGATACCGTTTTAAGGAACCACTTGATTTTCTTCCGCTCTTTACTCGCTATGTGATAAAACTTTTCTTTCCTATTATTTTTATATTTAACAACAAGAGTCCTGCCCCTGATGCCAATTGATTGGCAATCGGCGTACAGGATTTGAGCTATTGAGTCTCGGTATGAATAGTCTATCTTTGTCGGAATGTGCAAAACACGCTTGTTAGTGAACACGAGCAAACATTGCTTTAAAAAAAAGACAACCCACCCCATCAAATACTGTTCGAGAAGCGTCATCGGCGAATGTGCTCTTGTTACACAAACCACTCGCTCATCGGCCTGCAAAAATGGCTTAACGTATGAAAGTTTCTCTAAAAACTTGCTCTGTCGTTTTTCTATTCTTCGCTTATAAACATTCTTATGATTTGAAAACTGCAGAGCAGGGTCTATCGGGATGCCAAAAAGTTCTTCACGGCTGGGAGCATTTTGTAGATTTTCCATCTTCTCACCAATCCTTGACTATTTCCTCAAGACTTCAACCGGTCCAGGAACTCATTGTTCTCAACAAGTTCCTGCTCACCGCTGGCCATATCTTTAATTACAAGCTGGTTTTTGTCGGCAAGCTCCTGGCCAATGATTATGCACTTTTTGACATTTTGTGCTGAGGCCTGCTTGAGCTGCTTACTCAGATTCATAGATTTGTAATCGAAATTAGCCGTCAAACCCGCTCTTCGCAGTTTCGCCGCTATCTCAACGGCCTTTGGGAAAAATTGCTTATCCGTGACAGCAACGAAATAGTCCGGCTGAAGGGAGCTTAATTGCCTTTTCAAAAGCCCTTTTTCTTCAAGCAATATTGCGAGCACGCAATCGCCTATGCCAAAGCCGGTAGCCGGTATGGCCGGCCCGCCGAATTGCTTCAGCAAATCATCGTATCTACCGCCGCCGCCGATAGCGCGAAGCTCGCCGACCCTGTCATAAATCTCATATACGATGCCGGTATAATAGGCAAGGCCTCGGACTATCCCGATATCAAAAACGCAAAAATCAGCAACACCCATAACTTCAAGCAACTCAAACAACCGCTTCAGCTCATCCATTGATTTCTTCGCCGTTTCGCTAAGCCGCAAACAATCGCTGATTCGCTCGATAGATTCAACAGCCATCAACTCAATTATTTTGTTACGCTTACCTTCATCACCAACTTGCTTTGCAAGCATTTCTTCAAAAGCTTCGGCAGGCAGCTTGCTGCGTTTGTCGAGCACAGTATAAAGCGGGTCCAACTCATTTTCGGGGATACCTATGGTCTGCAGCAACGCTGCAAACATTTCTCTACTGGATATCTTCACAACGATATCATCCGGCGTCAGGCCTACCTCCTGGAGGTAGTCTATAGCGCAAAATATCGTCTCTGCATCAGCCAGGACATCGTCAATTCCGATTATGTCGATGTTCCACTGGAAGAATTCGCGCAGCCGGCCTTTCTGGGGACGCTCAGCACGGCACAATCTCGGTACCGAAAACCATTTGATAGGCCTCGGCAAAGAATTGATTCGCTGATTTACCATTCTGGCAAGCGTCGGCGTGATTTCAGGGCGCATGGCCAGCTCTCTGCCGCCCCTGTCCTTTAGTGAGAAAAGCTGCTCGACGATTTCATCACCGCTCTTTATCTGAAACATCTTCAGATACTCAAATATAGGCCCATCATATTCCTCGAACCCATTGCGGATGGAAACCTTCTTCCAGCCGTCAATTATCCAGTTTCGCAGGGTCATATCCGGCGGGTAAAAATCTCGCGTTCCTTTTACCGGCAGTATCTTCATTTCTTTTTCTTTCTTTTTTTGCTCTTTTGCTTTTCTGTTACGTTGTTGCCGAATTTTATCTTTATGTACTCCTCCATTTGCTTATCGCTGGTGAAGTGCAGGTCGTAGTCGTATTCGCCCTTGACTAAGTCGCAAGTCTTGTGACTGTAATATCTGCAAATCCTCGGCCTTTTCTTATATATCTTGCAGCGGTAATCCTTTTCGGAGAGGTGTTGGCACTTATTTTTTATGTTAATATACCAATCGCCCTTCTCTACGAAGACCGTTATACCTTTATGGCATAGAAACCATCTTATATCATCATAGTCTCCCTTGTCCTCCGGCGTATCAATCGGCAGTGCAAAATATCTGCAGCAAAGCCCCGTACATTTATCACACAAAACCTTTTTCGCCATTGCGAAATACTCCTATAAATATTCATACGCTATTGTTCACTGTTAGTACTTTACCTTTCACAGACAGCAATTGTCAAGCACATATAGCAATTTGTAGCGGGAGCCTTTATAATACATACTTCGCTTAAGAGGAAACCAAATGCCAAAAACGAAAATCGAAATAATATATCAAGATGGAGACATTCTTGTCATCAATAAGCCGAGCGGCATCTCGGTCACCGCCGACCGCAGCGGCCAGGCCCAGCTTGTCGATATACTCGCCGAGCAGTTGGGGCCACAAAAAGCCGGCGAGCTCCGTCTGGTACATCGCCTGGATAAACATACATCCGGCGTTATGATTTTAGCTAACACCCCGGAAGCCCAGTCCAAATTCTCAGCTTATTTCGTAAAGAAACAGGTCAAAAAGACATACCTGGCTCTCGTAACCGGCATCCTTCGCGGTGCCGAAGGCACAATCGATGCGCCTCTGGCACACGCCCGCAAGAAGCCGGGCCTCATGTGCATCGTCCGAAAAAGAGGCAAAGAAGCAATTACGAAATGGAAGCTGCTTGCCGATTTCGGCGTAACCGCCCTTCTGGCCGTTTACCCTTTAACAGGCCGAACACATCAAATCCGTGTTCACCTGCCTAACATTGGATTGCCTCTAACAATTGACCCGTTATATGGTAACCCGAATCCGTTTTTCCTCTCCGATTTCAAAGCAGACTACCGACTCGGCAAAGGCCGAACCGAAAAGCCGCTTATCGAGCGATTGACTCTACACGCTTACCAGCTCGAGTTCCCTCCCCTCTGTCATTCTGAGGCGAAGCCGAAGAATCTCAACCACGAGTCACAAGCCACGAGCGACCTGTGCCTCAGGTACGAGTCACGAAATCGTTTCATCGCCCGGCTCGACAAGAAATTCGCCGCAACAATAAAAATGCTCACCAAACACAACCCCAAAGGCTTCGATGCCTTCCTCAACCCCGACGATTTCCACAAGATTACGAATAACAAGAGCTTATGAAAGCCAAACGGCAACTATAAGCCTGCCTGTGAATCTGGAGAGGAAAGTCTTTTCACTTGACATAGGAAAAGAAATATGTTATATTACAGTATCTTAAGTGGGATGGGTGATGCACTGCTAAATTCGAGTTTTGCCTTTTGAAGGTCAAATTGTACTTACGTGTTTTCACAACAGGCAGAATTTCGACACAAGACAGCAAATATTCTGGTGTGCCTTGCGGGAGTGTAGTAGTATCTTGATGTAAGTAGCCGACTTTTTCGGACGGGGAAAAAATGAAAAGCCAAACTGTCTCTATTTCGTCAATTGTTGCGGCAGTTCAACTGCAATGGAACAGAGTTAGTACGACTAAGCTGCAAATCCTGGTTTTTGCGTTAATTGTGGGCCTAATGCTATCCTCACCTGCGCTGTCGGTGGAGTATGTGGAGGACTTTGAGGATGATTCGAACCCCGGACAACCGGGTTTTGCCAGCGAGGTCTTCCAGCACAGTATCGTGCCGATTCCCGGGTCAGACCACGCCGTATGGGATATCGGCGACTGGGGTTCACCCCCAGGCGGCAATGCCCTATGCCTGTGGCCTGCCCTTGACGAAATAACATTCGACCTTGGGCCGGGCGAGTACGTAGATTATGCAGCTATCGAGTTTATCGATTGGGGAGGCGCTACAACTTTTGAGGTGGTCGGCACACTGGACACATTCTCGGTGCAACCACTTTCCACTGGCTGGCAGCCAGCCGACACAGGCGGAGAAAACCTCGGCCAAATTACGATGATCAAGCTTTACTCCTATGAGGGTGGGTTTGACAATCTGACAATTAACGTAGTGCCGGAACCAACCACGCTTTTTCTCCTCGGGCTCGGTGCAATAGTTTTAAGAAAAAGGCGTTAAAACCTCCCTAAGAAACCATAGCTGGAAATATATTTTCTCTAACCGCCGCCACCTTAAGCAACAGCTCCTACTGTACCCAATGCCCACCTTCTTAAATCTACGATTTTTGGACGCCAGTTTAGTGGTTTTCCCGTTTATTCTATTTCCTTATAATGTTTATTTGCCGGTTTTTGCTTGACCGGAGAGAATTAATTGATTTTTGATAACCCAAAAGAGGTTCTTCGCGTCGATGAGAATGACAATAGAAATGCTCACCAAACATAACCCCAAAGGTCTTGATGCCTTTGTCAACCCCGATGATTTCTCAAAGCTCATAAACGCCCAGAGATTATTTGGAGGCCAATGCATTAAACACCATGAAAGCTGCTGCTGCAAGTGTGGTGTACGCAAATAGCTTCTTTAGCTTTTGCGGCTTGGTTCTCAAGGCAAATTTCCCACCAAGCAGACCGCCTATCACCGCTATACTCGCAATCGGGACCGCCCACTGTGGATTAAAGTGGCCACTGGCGGTATGACCAAGAAATCCCATTAGCGCAGTGGCCGCAACCATTGCCGAGGAGGTGCCTACAGCAACCCGCATCGGCACTCCGCATAGAAGTACCATAAGCGGAACTTTAAATGACCCACCGGATATCCCTACTGCACCGGCTGCAAGACCAACAGCGCCGGTGATAGGAATGGCCAACCAAAGATTCACAACATACTCTTCGTCTGCATATCTGCGGTGCCAGAATCCAAGCCGTTTTGCACAGGAGATGGGGCGGTCCTTCACCTTAATCAGCATGCAGAAACCGGCCAAAACAAGCAATCCAGACAGAACGAACTTAAGCGACGTTCCGCTTACAAGCTGTGAATAATATCCGCCGACAAAAGCCATAATATCAGTAGGTGGGTCAATAACTAACGCAAGTTTCCAGTCCACCATTTTGTGCTTATGAAAGATAAGCATTCCCGCAAAAGCAGCCAACATTAGTATAGATTGCCCCGTAGTGGCTGCCTCGTGCATTGGCTCGCCTGCGCCCACGAGAACCGGAACATAGAAATTACCTCCTCCCCGGCCGGTCATCGTCATGACAATGGCGATACATAGAATAACTACTGCTACGATTATGGCTTTCATGACTATATAACTTCTACGTTGTTATTGCCGCTCGCTCCTTTTGATTTGCTGCCAAACCTTTCCAGGCTTGAGTTGCTCTGCAAGCGACACATAGCCACCTGCCACGATACGAACATTTGTATAACCATTCATCCGAAGATAAGCGTAGACAATGCTCGACCGTACACCCGATGAACAGAAAATTCCGACCATCTTATCTCTGGGTATCTCGGAAACTCTGTCGGGAATCTCATCGACGGGAATTTGTATAGCGGTAACCTGATGATGTAACGGCAAAGAAATTGATTCGCTTTCTTCTTTGGACCGTACATCTAAAAAGACAGCGTCATCGGTTTGGAATAACTTTTCTGGTGTAATCTTGTGAGACCCTGTTCCGAAAAACTCTAATGTCATAGCTCTTAACAATTTGTTAAACTCATCCATTACTTGCTCCCCTTTGAACTGATAGATGTTACCAGCTTCACTCTCGAATTATAACCTTTTTGAACAGCAGTTCAATACTTTCTTCATTTACTCTGTTTACTTATAATGTTTATTTGCCGGTTTTTGCTTGACCAAAAGTAATTGACTATTGACTATTGACTACTGACTACTGAGTTCATAAACTAAGAGCCATAAATTACGAGATACGGACGGATATCAGGAACTCAGGGTATCAGGAGGTCGCAGATTCGCAAGCCTGATAACCAGGTGCCCTGATAACCACTACCAGATAACCTGATAACCTGAATCACGAGATACGAAAATATGGCTGAAAAACAAGTAAAAGTAGGGCTTGTTGGTTTCG